>DASRWK010000244.1:0-5516 GCA_035776715.1 Microvirga sp. | reverse complement strand
CCCGGGCGGAATCCGCATCTGCATCGGCGGCCGCATGTCCCACGCGACCCTGGGCCGCGCGCTGCAGACGATCGCCGAAACCTTCGAGCAGCTGCCGCCCGTCTTCGACGCGGGCACCATCGCATAAATCGCCGCAGAGGCGTCTTTCCTGGGCGCGAAGCACCCGTAGATCCGCGTCGCGTTCGCGTTGTTTTCCCGTGCCGCCACGTATAATTGTTTCATGACAATATAAAGATTGACATGAAACCGGGTGCATCACACCATCGCTTTGTCCTGACGAGAGGTGGTGAATGTACGTGATGCCCGCAGGAAGATCTGACGCCGGAACAGGTCAATTCGATGCGATGCGCGCAGGCGCGAGCGTCGTCTCGATCCCCGTCATTCTCGCACCGGCGGGCCTGCGGCCATGATCCTGGTGGGGCCCGACATGATCGCCGAGGCTCAGGCCCGCATCGCCGACCGCGTCCGGCGCACCCCGCTGGGAACGTCCCCGAGCCTCTCCGCCCGTTCCGGCGTCCCGGTCCATCTCAAGCTCGAGAATCATCAGGCAACGGGCAGCTTCAAGCTGCGCGGCGCCACGAACGCGGTTCTTTCCTTGCGCAAGGAGGAGCGGCAACGCGGCCTCGTGACGGCCTCGACCGGCAATCACGGCCGCGCACTCGCCCATGCGGCGAAAGCCGAAGGCGTGCGGGCCGTCGTCTGCATGTCCGCCCTCGTGCCGGCCAACAAGGTCGAGGCCGTCCGGGCCCTCGGGGCTGAAATCCGCATCGTCGGCCGCTCGCAGGACGACGCGCAGGAAGAGGTCGAGCGCCTGGTGCGCGAGGAGGGCCTCACGGCGGTGCCGCCCTTCGATCATGCGGACGTCATCGCGGGCCAGGGAACCATCGGCCTGGAAATCGCCGAGGTCCGTCCGGATACCGAGCTCGTCCTGGTTCCGCTGTCCGGCGGCGGGCTGGCCGCGGGCGTCGCCATGGCGGTCAAGAGCAGGCTTCCGCAGGCGCGCGTGATCGGCGTCTCGATGGCCCGCGGAGCGGCCATGTCCGAGAGCCTGCGGGCCGGAAGGCCCGTCGTGGTGGAGGAGGTGGAAACCCTCGCGGATTCCCTCGGCGGCGGCATCGGCCTGGAGAACCGCTACACCTTCGCCATGTGCCGCGATCTCATCGACGACGTCGTGCTTCTGTCGGAGGAGGAAATCGCCGAGGGCATTCGCCACGCCTTCGTGACCGAGGGCGAAACGGCCGAAGGAGCAGGCGCGGTGGGAATCGCCGCGCTCCTGGCCGGCAAGGTCGATGTGAAAGGGCCGACGGTCGTCGTGGTCTCGGGCCGCAACATCGACGAGGCGCTGCACCGGCGCATCGTGAGCGGCGGCGCCGATGAAACCGTGTCGTTGGGAGGGCCCAACCCGTGACTCGAATGCTCGTTCTCACCGAACCCGATCTGCGAAAGATCGTGCGCCTCGACGCGAGCGCCGTGGCCTGCGTCGAGGAGGCCTTCGCGGCGCTCGCCACCAGGCCCGTCGTGATGCCGCCGATCCTGCGCCTCGACATCGTCGAGCATCGCGGCGAGGTGGACGTGAAGACCGCCTATGTGCCCGGCCTCGACGGCTTCGCCATCAAGGTGAGCCCCGGCTTCTTCGACAATCCGAAGCTCGGCCTGCCGAGCCTCAACGGCCTGATGATCCTGTTCAGCACGAGGACCGGCCTCGTCGAGGCCCTGCTCCTGGACAACGGCTATCTCACCGACGTGCGCACCGCCGCCGCCGGGGCGGTCGCCGCCAAGCACCTGTCGCGGCCGGATTCCCAAGAAGCCGCCATCCTGGGCGCCGGCATCCAGGCCCGCCTTCAGCTCGAGGCGCTCACGCTCGTGCGGCCCATCCGCCGGGCGCGCATCTGGGCGCGGGATCTCGCCAAGGCGGAAGCGGCGGCCCGCGATCTCGCCATGTCGCTCGACATCGCCGTCGAAGCCGTCCGGACCCCGGAAGCCGCCTGCGAGGCTGCCGACATCATCGTCACGACCACACCCGCCGAACAGCCCATCCTGAGGGCGGAATGGCTTCGGCCCGGCCAGCACGTCACCGCCATGGGATCGGATTCCGAGCACAAGAACGAAATCGATCCCGCGGCTCTGAGCCGGGTCCGCTACATCGCCGACAGCGTGGCGCAGACGCGCCGTCTCGGCGAGCTGCATCACGCCATCCGGGCCGGATCGATCGACCGGGACCGCTCGTTCCCCGAGCTCGGACAGGTCATCGCCGGACAGGCGCCCGGACGCGACGATCCGGACGCCATCACGCTCTGCGACCTCACGGGGACGGGCGTGCAGGATACGGCCATCGCCACTCTCGCCCATGCCCGCGCCCGTGACGCGGGAGCAGGCAAATCCATCGACACCAAGGAAGCAACTGGAGATCGCCCGTGAGCGCGCCCAACCTCAATTTCAGCAGAGCGGAATATGCCGAGCGCCTCGCCAGGACGCGCAGGGCGATGGAGAAGGCCGGGATCGATCTCCTGATCGTCACCGACCCGTCCAACATGCACTGGCTGACGGGCTACGACGGCTGGTCGTTCTACGTGCATCAATGCGTGCTCGTGCCGCCGGACGGCGAGCCGATCTGGTTCGGCCGCGGTCAGGATGCCAACGGCGCGAAGCGCACCGCCTATCTGTCCCACGACAACATCATCGGCTACCCGGATCACTACGTTCAATCGACCGAACGCCACCCCATGGACTTCCTGTCCGGCATCATCGAGGAGCGCGGCTGGGACAAGGGCGTCATCGCGGTCGAGATGGACAATTACTACTTCTCCGCCGCCGCCTACATGTCGCTGACGAGGCATCTGCCGAATGCGACGTTCAAGGATTCGCTGTCCCTCGTGAACTGGCAGCGCGCGGTCAAGAGCGCGACCGAGATCGACTACATGAAGAAGGCAGGCCGCATCGTCGAGGCGATGCACCGGCGCATCCTCGAGACGGTCGAGCCGGGCCTGCGCAAGTGCGATCTCGTGGCCGAGATCTACGACGCCGGCCTCCGCGGCGTCGACGGCTATGGAGGCGATTACCCGGCGATCGTCCCGCTCCTGCCCTCGGGCGAGGAGGCCTCCGCGCCGCATCTCACCTGGGACGACCGCCCCATGCAGAGGGGCGAGGGCACGTTCTTCGAGATCGCGGGGTGCTACAAGCGCTATCACTGCCCGCTCTCGCGCACCGTCTTCCTGGGCAAGCCGACGCAGGCGTTCCTGGATGCCGAAAAGGCCGTCCTGGAGGGCATGGAGGAGGGCCTCGCCGCGGCCAAGCCCGGCAATGTCTGCGAGGACATCGCCAACGCGTTCTTCGCCGTCCTCAAGCGCTACGGCATCGTGAAGGACAACCGCACCGGCTATCCGATCGGCCTGAGCTATCCGCCGGATTGGGGCGAGCGCACCATGAGCCTGCGTCCCGGCGACAGGACCGAACTGCGGCCCGGCATGACCTTCCACTTCATGACGGGGCTGTGGCTCGAGAACATGGGCCTGGAGATCACCGAGAGCATTCTCATCACCGAAACCGGCGTCGAGTGCCTCTCCAACGTGCCGCGCCAGCTCTTCGTGAAGCCATGAACGTCATCACGCCGATCCAGCGCCCCTCCCCCGTCAGCGCCAGCGTCGATTTCGACGCGGACGGCGTGCAGCACGGGTTCCTGCGCCTGCCCTACAGCAGGGACGACTCGGCCTGGGGCTCGGTGATGATCCCGATCACGGTCGTCAAGCGGGGCGACGGGCCGACGGCGCTTCTCACGGGAGGCAACCACGGCGACGAATACGAGGGGCCGGTGGCCCTGTTCGATCTCGCCCGCACGCTTCGCGCCGAAGCCGTCCAGGGGCGCGTCATCATCGTGCCCGCCATGAACTACCCGGCGTTCCGCGCGGGCACCCGCACCTCGCCGATCGACCGGGGCAACCTCAACCGGAGCTTTCCCGGGCGCCCGGACGGCACGGTGACGGAAAAGATCGCCGATTACTTCCAGCGCACCTTGCTGCCGCTCGCCGACATCGTGCTCGACTTCCATTCGGGCGGGCGCACTCTCGACTTCCTTCCCTACGCGGCCGCCCACGAGCTGCCGGACAAGGAGCAGGAGAAGCGCTGCTTCGATGCGGTCGCGGCCTTCTCGGCGCCCTACTCGATGCGGATGATCGAGATCGACGCGGTGGGCATGTACGACACCGCCGCCGAAGAGATGGGCAAGGTGTTCGTGACCACGGAGCTGTCGGGCGGCGGCACGTCGTCCGCCCGAACGGTCGGCATCGCCAAGCGCGGCGTCATGAACGTGCTCAAGCACGCGAGAATCGTCGCGGGCGCGCCGGAAACCGGGCCGACCCGCTGGCTCGACATGCCGTCCGGCGAGTGCTTCCGCTTCGCCGAGGACGACGGACTCGTGGAGCCTGTCGTCGATCTCGGCGACCCGGTGCGGGAGGGCGACGTGATCGCCCGGATCCATCCGGTCGGGCGCACGGGGCAGGCTCCGTCCGAGTACCGCGCAGCCCTCGACGGCATTCTGGCGGCCCGGCACTTTCCCGGCCTGGTCAAGACCGGGGATTGCCTCGCAGTGATCGCAACCGTGGAGGAAACGATCTGAACTCAACCACCGCCAGCGACAACGCTGCAAGCCGGGCCAACCGGCACGCGGCCCTTATAACACCAGAGGAGAAGACCAGATGAAGACCATGATCCGCTACGGCGTCGCCGTTCTCGCTCTCGCAGCAGGCCTCGGAGGCGCGCAGGCGCTCACCCTCGAAGAGGTGAAGAGCGCGGGCTACATCCAGGGCGCCACGGCCAACGAGGTGCCCTACGGCTACATGAAGGAGGACGGCACGGCCGCGGGCATCGGGCCCGACGTCGCGATCGCCGTGTTCAAGCGCATGGGCATCGACGAGGTGAACTGGACGGTGACGCCGTTCGGCACCCTCATTCCCGGCCTGAAGGCCCGACGCTTCGCCTTCGCGGCCGCCGAACAGAACATCTCGCCCGAGCGCTGCAAGCAGGTGGCGTTCACCGAGCCGAATTCCAGCTATGGCGAAGGCCTGCTCGTGAAGAAGGGCAATCCGAAGAAGCTGACCACCTATGCGGACATCGCCAAGGATCCGTCCCTCAAGGTGGCGGTCGTCTCGGGCGCGAACAACATCGACTTCCTGCGCGCGGTCGGGGTGAAGGACGACCAGATCGTCATCATCCAGGCCAATGCCGACGCGCCGGCGACGGTCCAGTCGCGCGTGGACGCCTATGCGGCGACGGAGCTCACCGTGTCCAAGCTCGCGGAGGGCAGCGAGGCCGTCGAGCAGGTGCGGCCCTTCACGGACCCCGTCGTCGACGGCAAGCCGGTCCGCAACTACGGCGGCTTCGCGTTCCGTCCCGAGGACAAGGAGCTCCGCGACGCCTTCAACAAGGAGCTCGTGGAGTTCCGCAAGACCGAGGATTACCAGAAGATCCTCACGTCCTACGGTCTGAGCCCTGAAAGCATCGAGGCCGCGGCGGCCAAGAAG
>DASRWK010000243.1:0-1528 GCA_035776715.1 Microvirga sp. | reverse complement strand
CCTTCTCCGAGAGCATGTGGACCTCGTCGATGATGTAGACCTTGTAGCGGGCCGAGACCGGCGAATAGCGGATGCCGTCGATGATCTGGCGAACATCGTCGATGCCGGTATGGGAGGCTGCGTCCATCTCCAGCACGTCCACGTGCCGCGATTCCATGATGGGTTCGCAATGGACGCCGAGCTCGGGCATGTGGATGGTGGGACCGCCGGAGCCGTCAGTCTTCTGATAATTGAGGCCCCGCGCCAGGATGCGGGCCGTCGTCGTCTTGCCCACGCCGCGGACGCCGGTGAGCATCCAGGCCTGGGGAATGCGCCCGGTCTCGAAGGCGTTCGAGAGGGTGCGGACCATCGCTTCCTGGCCGATCAGATCGTCGAAGGTGCGGGGACGGTATTTGCGGGCGAGAACGCGATAGGGAGAGGTCGGCGCGACCGGTGCCGGCGCGGCGGGGAAACCCGGCAGGGCCGGCTCGTCATTCAGGGGCGTGCCGGCTGTGGTGTTGTCCATCGGCTGCAAGGCTTTGGGAAACTTGAAGGTGGGAGGCTGGACGAAGACCCGTTCGGTCTCGTTAGGGCTGCTTCCTTCCGGACCTGACCCGGTTGGCGAGTGAGACGTCCCTCGCCAACCTCCCAATGGCTATATGGGCGTTTCGCGCGAGGAACGCAAGTTGGAAACTTTTTCCTGTGTGTTCATTGCCGTTCGCGACACGGCGAGGCGCGGCTTTCCCTGTGCGAGGACCTTTACGGCAGGCGGCACTCCCGTCCGGAGGCAGCCGCACGCCTTCTCCTCGCTCTCCTTCGTCCCCGACCTTTGCCGAGGGGCCACGTCTTTCACAGCGCGGTTCCTCGATACGTGGATGGCCGGGTCAAGCCCGGCCATGACAAGGGAATAGGCTCCGGCAACCCTCCCCCTGCCCCTCCCGAGCGTGAGAGAAGGCGATGTCACCGCCGATGCACTCTCGGGAAGACGCGCTCCACAAGCAAGGATCTCGGCCAAACTGCTTCCCCCTGCGTGGAATTGTCTCCTCTTTTCTTTGGTTGGCCACATTTTTGGCGGCGAACCGGATCCACTTCGCCGAAAAATGCTCTAGATAGAGCCATGACATTCCAGCTCGATTCCCGGCTTGAGGCCGATACGATCCCGGTAGGCGACTTGGCCCTTTCCTCGGTCCTGCTCCTGAACGACGCCCGCTTTCCCTGGTTCGTGCTCGTGCCCCGCGTCCCGAACGTGAGCGAACTCACGGATCTTTCGGAAGATCATTATGCCCAGCTGTCGCAGGAGATCCGCATCGCGACGCGGGTCATGCTGGAGCTGTCCAAGCCCGACAAGGTGAATGTGGGCGCGCTCGGCAACATCGTGACACAGCTCCATGTCCACGTGATCGGACGCTTCCGCTCCGATCCCGCCTGGCCGGGCCCCGTCTGGGGTCACGGCTCTCGGACGCCTTATCCGGACCACGCCGCAACCGCCCTCATCGAGCGCGCCGCCGCTCTTTTCGCCGAAGCCTGAGCCCGAAGCCCCAATCATGAC
>DASRWK010000242.1:0-3221 GCA_035776715.1 Microvirga sp. | reverse complement strand
AGACAGTGATGTGCGGCTTGAGTTCCCGGATGTCCGGAGCTTGCTGATTGATTGCCATGACCTGTGCCTCTTTGGCCTTTTAGACTGACAGCGTTTGGCCGACGCTTACCCTTGTTGACTTTGAACTCCCGCGATGACCCGCCGCGCCATCACGTTACGCTTTAAAAACTATCGCGAATCCACCGGCTCACCCGCGAGAAGTAGCCGTCGGTTCCCGTACTCTGGAACAAGCCGCCCGAGCGCGGCTCGAAATACTCGATGTGCGCCACCTGGGGATAAACCAGGAGACCGACCACCGCCGAAAAGGCGGGGCCCTTCGCCGCCTCAGGCAGACCCTTGATGCCGAGCGGGCGCCCGACACGAACCTGGCCCTGCAGGATGCGGCGTGCCGTTTCCGGCAGCCCGACGAGCTGGCTTGCGCCACCCGTCAGCACGACGCGCCGTCCGGCTTGGGCTGCGAAGCCCGCGCTCTTCAGGCGATCGCGCACGAGTTCGAGGATTTCCTCGACCCGCGGCTTGATGATGCGAACGAGGTGAGACTTCGGAAGATGGTTCGGAACGTCACGTTCGTCCTCATCGACCTGGGGCACCGCGATCATGTCCCGGTCATCCGCGCTCGACGTGATCGCGGAGCCGTAGAGGGTCTTGAGCCGTTCGGCGGCGGAAACGCGGGTCGTGAGGCCGCGCGCGATATCCATGGTCACGTGATGACCGCCGACGGCAATGGCATCCGTGTGCACGAGATGCCCATTGGAGAAGATGCCCACGCTCGTGGTGCCAGCGCCCATGTCGACGACGGCGCAGCCCATGTCCGCCTCGTCGTCAACGAGAGCCGACAGGCCCGAAGCGTAGGGAGATGCGATCACCGCTTCGACGCCGAGATGACAGCGTTCGACCGCCAACATGAGATTGCGCGCTGCCGCGGTCTCCGTGGTGACCACGTGCAGATCGACCCCGAGCTGCTCGCCGATCATGCCGGCGGGATCGACGATGTGGCTCTGCGCATCGAGCGAGAAACCCGTCGGCAGCGCATGAAGAACCGCCCTGCCTCGGCGCAGATCATAAGACGAAGCCGCATCGAGCACGCGGTGAACGTCGCCGTCGTTGACGGCGCCGCGCACGGGAACATGCGCCTCGAAATGCTCGGAAGCGAGACGGCCGCCGGTGAGGTTCACGATCACCGACTGGATTTCCACCTTCGCCATCCGCTCGGCCGCGTGAACGGCTTGGCGGATAGAGGTTTCCGCCGCTTCCAAATCAACGACGACGCCGCCCTTCAAGCCTGCGGATCGCTGATGGCCGATGCCGAGGATGCGCGCCACGTGGGTGCGGCTGCGCAGCGATTCGACTTCATCGGACGGCTTCAGCTCCGCCACGACGCAGACCACCTTGCTCGTTCCGATATCGAGAACCGACAGAATGGCGCTCTTGCGCGCGGACAAAGGCTTGAGACGCGGCGTTAGCCCGTGACCCGAGAGACTCATGTATCGACCCCCTTGCCGCGCATCGGTTTCTTCTTGAGCGACTCGGCGCGGGCCAGAGCCGCCTCCTCCGTGAGACGCACCACGATGCGATCCGCCATGCGCAGATCGATCGCGAGCACGTCCTTTTCCAAAATCTTCTGTTCGTTCTCGAGCTTCACGAGACGGGCCAGCGCATCGGCTGCGCCCTTCTCCGGGAGGCGCACGTCCATGCCGTTGTCCATCTTGAGCGTCCAGCGGCGACCGGCCACGAGAGTGCCGGCGCGGATGCGCTCCTTGAGCGGACCGGCTGCGTCGAGGAGCGCGAAATATTCCTTGCTCCGGACATTGGCGTTCTCACCCACCACGAAGGGGAGATTGATGTAGCGCTCGTCCTGCATCAGATCGATCACGGTGCCGTCCGAGGCGATGACGAAGAGTTCACCGTTGTTCTGCCAGATGGCATAGGGCCGGCGCTCGGCGAGCGTGATCACGAGCTCGTTGGGATAGAGCTTGCGCACGGTGGCGCTTTCAATCATCGGAACGCGCTCGAGACGCTCGCGGAGCTCATTCACGTCGAGAAAGGGCAGAGACAGCTTGGAATCGAGCCCGCCAGCCGCCAGGACCTCGGCCTCGCGCATCTCGGCGATTCCGGAAATCGTGATGCTCTCCAGCCCGAGCCCGAGCGCACGCGCCAGGGCGTGATGCGGCTGACCGTGCTCGCGGATGAAGCTATCGAAATGGCCTCCCTGCCAGAGCCCGAGGGTCACGACGCCCGAGAGGAACCCAAGGGTGAGCCAGGTGCCCAGATAGCGGGGAATGCGCTTCTCGAGCGGTATGCCCGAGGAGCGACGCCGGACGCTCCGCGAGGAGCCGAAGAATTTTCTGATTCGGGGGTGCTGCCTGTCGGAGGCAGCGCGCGTCGCAACAACGGCGGCCGGATAGGCCGTCATCGATTGCAGGTAGCGTCCTCCACCATCCATTGCACAAGCTCGCCAAAACTGTAGCCCGCATGGGCTGCGATTTCTGGCACCAAGCTCGTCTCGGTCATGCCGGGTTGCGTGTTGACCTCCAGGACAACGAGTTCCCCGGTTCCTCCGGGCGTGTCGTCGTACCGCAAGTCGGCGCGGCTGATTCCCCTGCAGCCGAGCGCTTGATGCGCCGTTAACGCCAACTCTTGGACCTTTTGGTAAATATTCGGTTTAATTTCTGCCGGGAGCACGTGAATGGAGCCCCCCTTCACATACTTTGCATCGTAATCGTAGAAAACGCCGGTCGCCGGACGGATATCGATGACCCCGAGCGCCTTGTCGCCCATGACGGCGCAGGTCAGCTCCCGGCCGGCAACATAAGATTCGACAAGGACTTGCTCGCCGAAGGCCCAGTCCTCCCTGAGCAGTTCCTGAGGTGGGTGGGAACGGTCCTCGCGGACGATGATGACGCCCACGGAGGAGCCCTCGCTCACCGGCTTGATCACATAGGGTGCCGGCAGAACGTGGCTTTTGGCCGCCTCCAGTCTGTTAACGACCATCCCCTTCGGCACGGGCACCCCGGCCGCCGCCATGACGACCTTGGCCTTGTCCTTCTGCATGGCCAGGGCCGAGGCGAGAACGCCCGAATGGGTATAGGGAATCTGGAGAATCTCCAGGAGCCCCTGGATGGTGCCGTCCTCGCCGACACGGCCGTGGAGGGCATTGAACACCACATCGGGGGCGACAGCCTGGAGCACGGTCGCAATGTCGGGCTGCACGTCGATGGGGG
>DASRWK010000241.1:0-3232 GCA_035776715.1 Microvirga sp. | reverse complement strand
GAGCCATGAGGGCTTGCGCGATTAGCAGGTGCAATAGATCAAGGCTTTTGAATTGAATTCAAAGGCGAGTGCCGGCCATGAACAATCGAGCGGGAGAGATGGAGGTCTTCGTTCAGGCCGCCCAGCTTGGCAGCTTCTCTGCGGCGGGGCGCAAGCTCGGACTCTCGCCCTCCGCCGTCAGCAAGATTGTCACACGCATCGAGGAGCGGCTGGGGACCCGCCTGATCGTACGCTCGACCCGTGCGCTTCAGCTGACTCCGGAGGGCGACACCTATCTGCAAAGAGCCCGGCGCATTCTGGGCGACATCGAAGAGACGGAGCGGGTGGTCGCCGGCGGCGCGAAGGCAGCACCGCGCGGCAAGCTCCGGGTCAGCGCCTCGGTGGGATTTGGGGTGCGGTATGTGGTGCCGCTCGTGCCGGAGTTCCTCAGCCGGTATCCACATGTGGAGCTCGATCTGTCGCTCACCGATGGCGTGATCGACCTGCTCGAAGAGCGGGCGGATATTGCGATCCGCTCCGGTCTGTTGCGCGACTCGACCCTGAAGGCCCGGAAGATCCTGGAGAGCCGTCGGGTTGTCGTGGCTTCTCCCGACTATCTTGAGCGGCATGGCGTGCCCCAGAAGCCAGATGATCTGGATCGGCACAACTGTCTGCTGTTCAACTTCCGTCGGGGCACAGAGGAATGGCCGTTCCGCGATCCAGGCAGCGAGAACGTTTACACCAAGCAGGTCTCGGGCAACTTTCAAGCCAACAATGGCCCGACCGTACGCCGCCTTTGCCTTGAGGGACTGGGGCTGGCGCGGGTTGGCCAATTCCATGTCCAGCCTGATATCGACGAGGGTCGTCTCGTCCCAGTGCTGGAGCATTTCAATCCCGAGGATATCGAGCTGATTCATGCCGTCTTCGTCGGTCATGAGCACCTTGCGGCGCGCATCCGCGCCTTCATTGACTTCCTCGGCGAGCGAATTACCCCCCGCGGCAGCAACGGCGAGTTCCGGTCCAGGGAGGGATAGGTGCACGTCATTGAGTTCGGGCCTCAGATGGCCCCTTTGGTTTCTTGGGATAGGGAATTCGTCCTGGGGCAAACTGCTCCCTGTAAGCAGCTCCGGATCGCGTTTCAGGCCCGTCCGTTCGCCGGTCAGGGCGCCCCGAGAGAAGCCTCGAGTGGAGCGTTCGAAGAGCGGATCGGACTCGGTGCCGCGGGCAGATCGGCGGCGCGGCCGCACTCCGGCCGATCACCGCATCGGCGGAGCGGTGTTGGCTCCGGCTCACCGCCACCGCGTTGAACGCCACCGGCGGTCAAAATCCTGTAGGTGGTGCAAGGGCGATAGGCAGGGCACAAGAGCTGTTTCCGTTGACATGGAAGCATCCCTCTTCCGTGCTTTGCCGCATCTCTTGGCGGCAATCCCGATCCACGACGCCAAGAATGCTCCGAAAATCCGGAACCTTTCGGAGCTGCCCTCATCCAATGTGGACGCGCAGGCCAAAGCAGGCCTGGCGTGTCAACGGAGGACGTCATGAGGATTGCTGTCGCCACATTCGCTTTGATCGCCGCCGGGAGCTTGCCGGCTCTGGCCGTTGATCAGGTCGTGAAGGCACCGCCGACGGGCGCGTACAAGAAGGTGAGCGAGCTCGTGAAGCTGCCCGACTTTCTGCCGGGTCTCGGTCAGCTCTATGTCGATCCCAAGACCCTGCCGGCCGGCCCGTTCCTGGCCTACGACCGGGAAGGACGGCTCGTCAGCACGGTCTATATGCTGCCCGTGGAGGACCTCTCGAACAAGGACAAGCGCTTCGACGACCTCGCTGCCCCCGGCGGCAATGTCGACCACGTCGACATCTACTTCAACGCCGGCCACCCGGGTGTCGAGAAGCCTCACGCGCATATCGTGCTCTGGCATGTGCCCAAAGCCGACGAAACACGGGTGGCCGCGAAATGATGATGTCGCGCAGACACGTCCTGCGGATCGGCGGGGGTGTTCTCCTCGCCGGTCTGACCGCCCCCCGGCTCACGCCGGCCCGCGAACCTGTGGAGATCCGCATGCAGGGCAACTCGGATGGATCGCACGTCTGGTTCGATCCGATCGGCCTGCACATTGAGCCGGGACAGGCGATCCGCTGGCTCAACGTGGATCCCGGCAACTCTCATACGGCCACCGCGTACCATCCGAAGTATTTCGAGCGCCCGCAGCGCATCCCCGAGGGCGCCGAGCCCTGGGACTCCGGCTATCTGCTGCCGGACGAGAACTTCTCCGTCGCGCTTACGGTGGAAGGAGTCTACGATTTCTATTGTGTCCCGCATGAGCATGCCGGAATGGTCGGGCGGATCATCGTCGGTCACCCCGGCAGATCTCACGGGGATAGCGTACCGGCACGGCCGGCATCGGGAGAGCCCATCCCGGAGATTGCCCTTCGGGCCCTCCCGTCCGTCGAAGACATCATGCGGCGAGGCGTCGTCAGGCCTGCATAGATGCCGCTCCCGTGCGGCTCGGGAACCTTTGTCCGGATGCTCTATCTAATAGGCGCAAGTCGGGAGCTTCGTCATGCAACAGCTGACAGCCGCATCAATGCATCTGGATGATCTGGATGACGGGGCTCTGGTTGAGCGGGCGCGAAACCGGGATGGGACTGCGGTCCGGCTCATCATGCAGAGACACAATCGGCGTCTGTTCCGCGTGGCCCGCAGCGTCCTCGACGATGAGGCCGAGGCCGAGGATGTGGTCCAGGAGGCCTACTTTCGCGCTTTCACTCACCTGGACGGCTTTCGCGGTGAGGCGCGGCTCTCGACCTGGCTCACGCGCATCGCCCTGAATGAGGCGCTGGGACGCCTTCGACAACGGCGGCTGATGGTCGGCTTGAAGAATATCGACGCCATCAATGATCAGGGAGAGGCCCGCGTGATCCACCTGCCGTCAGCGCACCGGGACAGCGACCCGGAAGCCGCAGCCGCCAGGGCCGAGATGCGGCTTATGCTCGAACGCGCAGTGGACCAGCTGCCCGACGCATTCCGGCTGGTCTTCGTGCTCCGGGACATTGAGGAGATGAGCACTGAAGAAACCGCGACGCATCTGGGCCTTCGTCCTGAGACCGTGAAGACCCGTCTTCACCGTGCCCGGCGCCTCCTGCGGCAGTCCCTCCGCGAGACCTTATCCTCCACCTTGGGGGATGTCTTCCCGTGCGCCGGCGGCCGCTGCAACCGCATCACGGAAGCCGTGCTGACCAGACTTGGAGTCGA
>DASRWK010000240.1:0-3616 GCA_035776715.1 Microvirga sp. | reverse complement strand
AATGCGCCGCGGCTGCCCTACAGGCGCATGGCGCAGCGCCCTCAGGTGGATGCGCAGTCCGGCGACCAGCTGCAGGTCTTCCAGGGGCCGGAGATCCACTTCAACGGCCAGCCCGTCGCGGTGGTGGTGGCCGAGACCCTGGAGCAGGCCGTCCATGCCGCGAGCCTCGTGACCGTCACCTACGAGGAGGAGGAAGCCTCCACCACGTTCGACATCGACAGGGGCAAGCCGCCCAGCTCCGGCAACGAGAAGGCGGGCCGGCCGGCCGAAACCAGCATGGGCGACGCGGACGCGGCGTTCGCGGCGGCGCCGGTGAAGGTCGAGGCCATCTACACCCAGCCCCGCGAGCACCACAACGCCATCGAGCCGCACGTCACCATCGCCCGGTGGGATGGCGATGTCCTGACCCTCTACGACAAGACGCAATGGGTCGACAACGACCGGAAGGAGATCGCCCATGTGTTCGGCATTCCCGAGGAATCGATCAGGGTTGTGTCCCCCTTCGTGGGCGGCGCCTTCGGATCGGCCCTGCGCACCTGGCCGCATGTGACGGTCGCGGCCCTCGCGGCCAAGGTGGCGGGGCGGTCCGTGCGGGTCGAGCTGACCCGCCGCGAATTGTACACCTCGGTGGGCTTCCGGCCTCACACGGTGCAGCGCGTGGCCTTGGGAGCCGAGCGCGACGGCACGCTCACGGCGATCATCCAGGAAGCCTGGGGCCAGACCTCGGCCTACGAGGAATATGCGGAGGTCACCCTCGATCCGGCGCGCAATACCTATGCCTGCCCGAATGTGCGCACCCGTTACCGGCTGATCGAGATGAACACCAACTCCCCCTGTCCCATGCGCGGGCCGGGAGTCGCCACCGGGTTGCTGGCGCACGAGACGGCCATGGACGAGCTCGCCGTGGCGCTCGGCATGGATCCCGTCGAGCTGCGCCTCAGGAACTATGCCGAGAAGGATCAGCACAAGGATCTCCCCTGGTCGAGCAAGGAGCTGCGGGAATGCTACCGCATCGGCGCCGAACGGTTCGGATGGTCCGGACGCCAGCCGGAGCCCCGATCCATGCGCGAGGACGGGCAATTGATCGGGTTCGGCATGGCGACGGCCGCCTATCCGGCCCACCGCTCGAAGGCATCCGCCGAGGCGACCTTGTTCTCCGACGGGACGGCCCTCATCCGCACGGCCGCCTCCGACATGGGCCCGGGCACCTATACGTCGATCACGCAGGTGGCCGCCGATGCCCTCGGCCTGCCCGTGGAGGCCGTCCGCTTCGAACTCGGCGACACCGACATGCCGTTCGCCCCCGTGCACGGCGGTTCGATCACGCTCGCAAGCGTCGGAACGGCCGTCGAGGCGGCGTGCCGGGTCTTGCTGGAGGATCTCTCGAACGTGGTTCGCGCGGATCCGGACGGTCCCTTTGCGAACCTGAGCGCCGATGATCTCGAATGGCGCGACGGAGGCGCCGTCCGGCGCGGCGGCGGAGAATTGGTGCCGTTCGCGACGCTTCTGCGCGGGCTCAGGCTCGACAGGATCGTCGGCCAGGGGGACTCCGCGCCGGGCGATGAGAGCAAAACCTATTCCAGCTGCGCCTTCGGGGCCGTGTTCGCGGAGGTGCGCGTGGATCCGGATCTGGGAACCGTGCGCGTTCACCGGGTCATCGGCGCCTACGACATCGGGCGTGTGGTCAATCCCAAGACCGCTCACAGCCAGTGCATCGGCGGAATGGTCGGCGCCATAGGCATGGCGCTTCTGGAGCAGGCGGAGTGGGACGAGCGCTTCGGGCGGGTCATGAACGGCAATCTGGCCGAATACCTCGTGCCCGTCTGTGCCGATGTCCGGGAACTCGATGCTCTGTTCGTGAAGAGCGAGGACAGGATCTTCAACCCGCTCGGGGTGAAGGGCGTGGCCGAGCTGGGAATCTGCGGGGTGGCTCCGGCCATCGGCAATGCCGTTTACCACGCCACGGGCCGGCGCATCCGCGACTTTCCCATCCTGCCCGAGAAGCTCCTCTAGCGCGGCTCCCGGCGAAGCGAAATGTACCGGTTTTCGATCAATGCGGCCACGACGAGAGGAGGGCATGGGGCGGCGGGATGAGGGCAGGACCATCGAAATGGGACGGAATGCGGCATGAATCTGCGGCCCGTGCATCCGAGCCCAGCGGTCAGCGCAGTTCTCGAATTCGGCCTTCCCGGTAAGCTGCTCGTTTGCTCAAAGGCAGACACCTGTCGGGTGCTGCGAACAACTCGATGAAAAGCCATTCCATGTTGTCATCCGCCAGAGGCTCTGACCCAGACAGTCACGGCCGAATGCCGTCCTTTCCCGAATTCGTGCTGCTCATCGCCCTTGTGATGAGCCTCGGCTCCTTGTCCATCGACAATCTGCTTCCGGCGTTCGGCCCGATCCAGGCCGATTTCGCAATTCCCAACCCCAACGATCTCCAGCTCCTGATCACCGCCTACATGGTGCCGTTCGCCATCATGCAACTGGTCTACGGCCCGGTCTCCGACGTGATCGGACGTCGGCCGACCCTGATGATGGGGCTGGCGATCTACGTTGTCGGCGGATTGGTCGCCACGCTGGCCGGCAGCTTCTCCATGCTGCTGATCGGCCGGGTGATCCAAGGGGCCGGTCTGGCGTCGACACGCGTGCTGACGGTCGCGATCGTGCGTGACCGGTTTGCCGGTCGCGAGATGGCCCGCGTCATGTCCATCACCATGATGGTCTTCATCATCGTGCCGATCCTGGCGCCCGCGTCGGGCAGCCTTCTCCTGCTTCTGGGGAGCTGGCACTGGATCTTCGGAACGGTCCTCGGGATCGCCGTTCTGGTGGCGGCCTGGTTCTACGCCCGCATGCCGGAAACCCTTCACCCGGAATATCGCAAACCCTTCTCCTTCCGCCAGATCGCATCGGCCGTCCGGATGACCGTCTCGACCCGCATCAGCATCGGATACGCCACGGGCATGGGCTTCATGTTCGGGTGCCTGATGTCCTATATCGGCTCGGCCCAGCAGATCTTCGAGACGGAGGTGTACCAGCTCGGCCCCTGGTTCCCGCTGGCCTTCGGCAGCATCGCGATGCTGATGGGGCTCGCCTCCTTCACCAATGCGAGGCTCGTGCGGCGGCTGGGAATGCGCCGCCTGTCGCATATCGGCATCTGCGGCTTCACCCTGGTCGCCGCCGCACAGGTCGCGGTGGCGCTCCTCTTCGACGGCCGGCCGCCGCTCCTCCTTTATGCGTCGATCTTCGCCGTCAACCAATTCCTGTTCAGCCTGACGATGCCCAATTTCAACGCGATGGCGATGGAGCCTCTGGGGTCGATCGCGGGCACGGCCTCGTCGTTCATCGGCTCCTACACGACGCTCGTGGGCGCGCTTCTCGGGCTCGTGATCGGCCGCGCCTTCAACGGCACGGTCATCCCGCTGAGCATCGGCTATCTGTGCCTCGGCCTCGCCTGCCTTCTCGTCGTTCTCTGGACCGAGCGGGGACGCCTCTCCCTGCGGGGCGTCCCGGAGCCCAGAGCGGAAGAGCAGCCCCTGAACAGCGCCGCGGAATAGACGGGTTCCGCGCTGGGCCGGACGGGCCTGCGGCGGGCGCTGGAGAGCATCCGCCGCAGGCC
>DASRWK010000239.1:0-4370 GCA_035776715.1 Microvirga sp. | reverse complement strand
AAAGCGCTTTGGCTCCCATGCTGTCGTGCACGGCATCGACCTGGTGGTGGCAGACGGGGAATTCGTCGTTCTGGTCGGCCCGTCAGGATGTGGAAAGTCCACGCTGCTGCGCATGATTGCCGGCTTGGAAGATGTCAGCGGCGGCGAGCTGTGGGTCGGCGATCAGCTCGCCAACCTGCTGACGCCGCAGCAGCGCAACATGTCCATGGTGTTTCAGTCCTACGCGCTGTTTCCGCACATGACCGTGAGGGACAACATCACCTTCGGCCCCCGGATCCGTCGAGAGAGCCCGGACTCGACGGCGGAGAAACTGAAGCGCGCAGCTTCGATCCTGAACCTCGGCGCCTATCTGGACCGGCGGCCCGGCCAGCTCTCCGGCGGCCAGCGCCAGCGCGTCGCCATGGGCCGCTCGATCGTGCGCAATCCGGACCTTTTCCTGTTCGACGAGCCTCTCTCCAACCTGGACGCGCAGCTCCGGGTCCAGATGCGGACGGAGATCAAGGCCCTGCATCACAAGTTCGAGAGCACGATCATCTACGTGACGCACGACCAGATCGAAGCCATGACCATGGCCGACCGCATCGTCGTCATGAATGGCGGCCGCATCGAACAGGTCGGCCCCCCCCTGGAGCTTTACGACCATCCGGCCAATCTCTTCGTTGCGGGTTTCCTCGGCTCTCCGGCCATGAGCTTCATCGAGGGAACGGCGGTGCGATCCGGCCAAGGCACGTCCGTGCGGCTCTCCGACGGCACGCTGGTGCCGATCGCAGGCACGTCGGCGGCCGATGGCATGAGCGTGACCCTCGGCATCCGGCCGGAGCAGTACCGGCTCGATCCCGCCGGACCGGTCAGGCTCGTGGTGAACGTGATCGAGCCGACCGGGTCGGAAAGCCACATCTACGGGCATGTGGGCGAGACGGCAGTGCGTGCGGTGTTCAGGGAAAGGATTCTGGTTCGTCCGGGCGAAACCCTTCGGCTGTCCGTCGAGCCGGAAAGGATTCATCTCTTCGACTCCTCCACGGGCCTGCGCCTCCCCGGAGCATGAATGTGAAGGCCACGCAGGACATCATCGCGCGGGTTCGCCGATGGGCCACGAACGGATCCAAGGCGGAGCGCAGGCTTGCGTCTCTGGTCCTCAGCGACCTTGCTTACGTGTCCAAGGCGCCCATTGCGGATATCGCGAGTCGTGCCGGCGTGAGCGAACCCACGGTGACGCGCTTTGCGAGGGCGCTCGGTTGCGAAGGGATCCGAGATTTCAAGTATCATCTCGCGCAGGCTCTGGCTGTCGGCGGCAGCTATCTCAACCCCTCGCCTCTTCAGCGCGAGGAACGTGAGGAGCGTGTCCTTGCGGCCGTATGCGGCAATGCCGTCGCCACGATCGAGCGCGTGCGCTCCAGCATCGACATGGGCACCGTCGGCCTGATCGCCGAATGGCTCTCCACCGCGCGCTCGATTCTGTCCTATGGCTCCGGCGGCAACTCTTCGAACATGTCGATGGAGCTGCACAACCGATTGTTCCGCCTCGGCCTTTCCGTGATCGCCCACAGCGATGGCCAGATGCAGAGAATGACCGCCTCGGTGGCGACGCCGGAAACCGTCGTGATAGCTTTCTCCATCTCCGGCTACTCCCCTTCCGTCGTCGATTCCGTCAGAACGGCTCGCCACTACGGAGCCAGGACCGTTGCCGTGACGGCACCAGGGTCGGCCCTCGCGCGTGAAGCCGAGATCCTCCTGCCCTTCGCCGTGCCGGAGGACGGCAATCTCTACAAACCCACCTCCGCACGCTATGCGATGCTGGCCATCGTAGACCTGATCGCGATGACGACGGCCGAAGCCATCGGACCCTCCGTTCTCGAAGGCCTCCGCCGCATCAAGCACAGCCTGGCCGTGGTGAACGTCAACGATCCGAAATTGCCCTTGGGCGACTGAAAGACACAAGACACCCGATGACGACGATTCAAGAACTGGACACCCCTGTCGTACTGATCGATCTGGACCGCGTCGAGGCCAACCTCAGACGCGCTCAGGATTACGCGGACGCCAACGGTGTGAAGCTACGCCCCCACATCAAGACCCACAAGCTGCCGCAATTCGCCAAGCGCCAGATGGAACTCGGCGCCATCGGCATCACCTGCCAGAAGATCGGCGAAGCGGAGGTGATGGTCGAGGCCGGGATCACGGACATTCTCCTGCCTTACAACATCCTCGGAGCGCCCAAGCTCAAGCGCCTCCTCGCGCTCGCGCAGCGCGCATCCATCAAGGTCACTGCCGACAGCCCCACCACCGTCGAGGGCTATTCCAGGGCCTTTGCCGGATCCGGCCTCGTTCTTCCTGTTCTCGTGGAATGCGACACGGGCGGCGGGCGCGCCGGCGTCCAGTCACCTGAGGAAGCGCTCGGCCTCGCTCGTCGCATCGCCGGATCCGAGGGACTGCGCTTCGCCGGCCTGATGACCTATCCGGCCAAGGGCATGGTCGCGCAGGCGAATGCCTGGCTGGAGCGCGCCAAGGTCCTGCTCACGGAGGCAGGCCTTGCACCTGAGATCGTCTCGACCGGCGGAACGCCGGACCTCTGGCACAGCAGCGAGAACCGAGCGGCCACGGAGTATCGGCCCGGCACGTACATCTACCTCGACCGGTTCCAGGTTCAGGAGGGCGTCGGCAGCTTCGAGGATTGCGCGCTCACCGTGCTCGCGACCGTCGTCTCCCGCCCGACCGATACGCGGGCGATCCTCGATACCGGCTCGAAATCGCTCACCAGCGACACGCTGGGGCTTTCAGGGTTTGGCCGCATCGTCGAGTACCCGGACGCCGCCATCGTGTCATTGAGCGAGGAACACGGGATCGTCGACCTGACACATTCCGGCGCAAAACCGAAAGTCGGAGAGATGATCCGCATCATTCCCAACCATGTCTGTCCCGTGACGAACCTCTTCGACGAGGTGACATTCGTGCGCGGAGACGACGTGGTCGGCACGGTTCCCGTCCCCGCCCGCGGCAAGGTGAGGTGAGACGGTTTTGCCCTCCCCAGTCACGTCATCAGGAGTTTCAGTCGTGATATCGCATACGCAAAATCCCTTCTCCGAAACCGATCCCGATCGCCGCGAGATCTGGACCATGCTGGTCGAGCGCGACATCGACGCCTTTCTTGCGGCCGACTGGTCCATGGTCGATTCCGATTTTCGCCGGGAAGGATTCCTGGGCCTGCATGCGCACAAGTCGGAGTTGCCCGACAGCTGGCGTCTCGATTTCCCGAACCTCGAAACCTACCGCGAAGAATGGCTCAGGCAGGCGAAAGCTTCGCAGGCGGTCGAGTATGCAGAGCCCGTCCGAGACGCCCTTTTCCGTGCCACGAACATGCGCGACATCGACCTCCGGGGCGATACCGCCGTCTGTCACAAGAAGTTCGACGGAACCATCACGCTCAAGGGTGGCGGCGTGGAGGTGCTGAACTGGCAGACGCTGTATTTCTGCGCCCGCCTCGACGGACGCTGGAAGATCACGGGCTTCGTCGGCTACATGCCGTTCCCGATGGGCAAACCCCGCGGCTGAACCGGAACCGACATTCTCCCAAGCAGCAGCCGAGAAGACGATGACGAAGAACTGGCTGATCCGAAATGCCCGGATCATCGACGGTACCGGAGCCCCCTGGTTCCGAGGCGACGTGCATGTGGAAGACGGGCGGATCGCCGCCATCGGCGCCAACCTGAGGGCGGAGCCGAGCACCACAATCGTCGATGCGCAGGATCGCTACCTCGCACCGGGATTCATCGACGCCCATTGCCACGACGACCTCATCTGCCTTCGCGAGCCGGACCGGCCGGAGAAGGCCATGCAGGGCGTTACGACGGTCGTTGTCGGCAATTGCAGCTTCTCGCTCTATCCGGCACGCGGGCAATCCCGCGCGGACCTGCGCAAGCACTTCTCGGGCCTGCTCGGACAAACGGCTCCCGAGGAGATCTTCGACGACTTCGCCGACTACCGCGAGCGGCTCCATCAGGGCGTCGCCATCAACGTCGTCTCTCTCGTGGGCCATGCGGCCCTGCGTCTCGCGGTCATGGGATACGAGCGGCGCGCGGCGACGCCGGATGAGATCGCCGCCATGGAGGCCCTTCTCGACCGGCAACTCACCCAGGGAGCGATCGGCCTGTCCCTGGGACTGGTCTACCCTCCCAGCGCCTTCGCCGATCTCGACGAGATGGTGGCGCTCGCCAAGGTGGTGAAGGCGCATGGTCGCCTGATGACCGCGCATGTACGTAGCTACGAGGATCAGCTCGTCCAATCCATCGAGGAATTCATCGAGATCCTTCGCCATTCCGGAGCCGCCGGTCTCCTGTCCCATCTCCAGTCGGCGGGACGCCCCAATTGGGGAC
>DASRWK010000238.1:0-9567 GCA_035776715.1 Microvirga sp. | reverse complement strand
GTGCACGGAGGCATTGCTCAGCCGTCCGAAATACTTTCCGGCCACCTGGCGGATATTGGTTCTCGCATATTCGGGAAACACATCGCCCAGATCGACATTCGAGCTTTGCACCAGAATGCTGTTTTCGGCGCCTTCAGGACTCATTCGTTCCTCCGTTGGATGAGGTTCGGGGGCTAACGGAGCACAGGCCCGATGGTTGCTGTGCCGACTCAACATAAATGCCCGAAAAGGCGCATCTTCAAGGCCTGCGAGCCCGCGCCGCGTTCTGCCCGATATCCACCACCTGAACCTCGACCTCGCGGGCTGCGCGACTGCGCATGACTTTCAACGTGACCGTGTTGCCGACCCCGGCGCGCTCAAGGCTGTCGGTGAGATCCGACAGGCGCCGCACCGGCTCGTCGCCCACGCCGACGATGATGTCGCCGATGGCCCCGACGGCAGGATCAACCCCGCGCAGGCCGGCCCGCTCCGCGGGCGAGCCCGGCGCCACGCCGGCGACGATCACGCCCGTGACGCCAAGCTGAGCCGCCACCGTCTCGTTGGCGGCAAGGATGCCGATGCCGGGTGTGGGAACGCGCCCGCTGCGGATGAGCTCCGGTACGACCCGGTTCACCACGTCGACCGGGATGGCGAAGCCGATTCCCGCATTCGCGCCGGACGGCGAGTAGATCGCGGTGTTGACGCCGATCAGCCGCCCGGCGGAATCGAGCAGCGGCCCGCCGGAATTGCCGGGATTGATGGCGGCATCGGTCTGGATCACATCCGCGATCTCACGCCCTTCGCTCGTGGGCAGCCGCCGCTTGAGCGCGCTGATGATGCCCGTGGTGAGCGACTGATCGAGCCCGAACGGATTGCCGATGGCGTAGGCCGTCTGCCCGACCTTCAGGTCCGCCGAGCGTCCCACCGGGACGGGCGCGGGCAGGCCGCTCCGCCGTTCCAGGCGCAGCACCGCAAGATCGTAGTTGGGCGCGCGTCCCACCACCTGGGCGGGCAGCACCTCGCCGGAGGCAAGGCGCACCACGAAGCCCGAGCCGTTGGCCACCACGTGCTCGTTGGTCACCACATGACCGGCCGCATCCCACACGAAGCCGGTTCCGGAGCCCGAAGGCTCCGCTTCGGTCATGGGGCCCCGGTTGGATACGCTCACCACCTGAACCACGGAAGGCGCCACGGTTTCGAACACCCGAATCGTCGAACGCTCCAGCTCGGACAGATCGCCGCGCGCCGCGACCGGCCGCGGCTCCCGCGCGGAGAAGAGATAGCCGTTCACATAGGGCTGAATAACGAGAAACGCGAGCAGAACCGCGACGGCCAGCATGATTGCGCGTGTTGCCCGATCCTGCATGTCGACTCCTTTTTGATGAATTGTGCGTGTGCCCTCACAATGGACGCGCTTGAGCTGACTTCGTTCCTGCCCGGACGGAACCGCGAACAAAATTCCCCCGCATGCGTTCGCCACGCAGACCCTCGCAGGAGAACCGCATGTCCTCTCGCCATCTCATGATCGCCGGCATTGCCGCCGCCTTCGCCCTCCCCGCCTTCGCACAGCAGCAGAACCAGGCGATTCCCTATTCGGTAACGCCGCAACCTACCGAAACGCAGCCCAATCAGGCCCTCGGCCAAGGAGCAGAGCAGCGCCAGCAACGCACTCAGCAGGGCGGCGCCCCGCAGGACACGCGGACGCCCATGCGCCAGGGACAGGCGAACAGCGCGCCTGCCGCACAAGGCTCGCAGCAATCGCAAGCGGACCACCAGTACATTCAGCAGGCGCTCGCGCTGAGCACGGTCTCGCTTCAGCAATCGAACTTCGCTCTGTCGAAGGCACAGGATCCGCGCGTGAAGCAGTTCGCGGAATTCGAGATCGGCGAGCAGAACAACCTCACCGATATCCTGCGCTCCTTCGCCGATCCCGCCGCGACGGCTTCGACCAGCGCAGGCGCACAGGCCTCCGCGTCCACCGCACCGGAACTGAGCCAGGAGGATTCGGCCGCCATGGAGCGCCTGTCCAAAGCGCAGCCCGGCGCGGCGCTGGATCGCGAATATGTCGCCATGCAGATCCAGGGGCACCAGAGACTGCTGAAGCTTCAAGAGGACTACCTGCAGAATTCGGGCAACCGCGAGATGACCAACATCGCCAAGCTCGCCCGAGGGCAGATCAAGGAACACATCGCCATGCTGGAGGTCATCCAGAAAGAGCTCGGCCGATGAAGACCCCGGCCCCGCTCATTTGCATCGCGGGGCCGGAACCCCTCTTTCGAGAGGCCGTTGCCTGAAGAGACGCGGGCCATTCCCCAAGCCCGCTGGAGAACCAAGAAGAGGAATATCCGATGGCGCGAGACAAGCGCGGAAACCCACCAGAGCCGCCGGTCGATGAAGTGCTGAACGATCTGGCTCAGGAGGAAGGCGGCGACGATTTCGTCGCAGGCCCGACCCAGCGGAACAGCGTCGGCAACACCAAGCGCGCGGCGGCCAAGGCCACGGGCGTGATGGGAGCATCGAAGAAGCTCGACCCCGATCTCGACATCGATCATGTGGACGACGGCCGTGTGACCAGCGGCTCCAATGCGGGCATCCGCTCGTTCAAGGAAGTGCCGGACGAAGAGGATGACGACGCCGGTTTCACCCTGTCGAACCAGGAAGTCGCCGAAGGCGTGCCGACGACGGCGAACAAGAGCCCTGCACCTCGCTCCGCGCGCACGGATGGCAACACGGGCCCGTCCGGCATGAGCGGCGGCGCAGCCTCGCGCAGGCGCGTGCCTGCGCCCGGCAACGCGGTGGATGTGCCCAAGGGCACGCTCGTGCGCGGTCATCCGACCGCGAGCCAATCCGGCGGGAAGTCGCTGTCTTCCACGGGAGACGAGAAGCCTCCGAAGCGCGCAGGCCGCGCCGCCGAGGGACAGGTCAATCGTCCGCTATCCAAGGGCGGCTCGGAAGAGCGCTGACCCCTGTCGAGTCTGTTTTCCTTCACCCCGGATACGCGAGCCTCCGGGGTGACTTCGTTCCACCGCCCTCCTCTCCACAGCACACCTCAGACGGAAGATGGAGTGACAGCGGACGGCTTCCCGCTCTATGCATCGTTTCAGCCCAGTTGGCTTTTATGAAGCAAGATTACGAGGAAGCTCCCATGGATAGAAGAAAAGTTCTCAAAGGCGCGGGTCTCGCTGCTGCCGCAGGCGCCGTCGCGTCGCCCGCCATCGCGCAGTCGCAGCCGGAGATCCGCTGGCGCATGGCGTCGAGCTATCCAAAGAGCCTCGACACCCTCTACGGCGCGGGTGAGATGGTCGCCAAGCGTGTGGCTGCCGCCACCGACAACAAGTTCCAGATCCAGGTCTTCGCGGCGGGCGAGATCGTGAGCGGCCTGCAGGTGCTCGATGCTACGCAGAACGGTACCGTCGAATGCGGCTATACCCTGTCGAGCTATTACATCGGCAAGGATCCCACCTTCATGTTCGACACCTCCGTACCGTGGGGTCTGAACGTGCGTCAGCACAACGGCTGGATGTACTACGGCGGCGGCCTTGAGCTGGTGCGGGAATTCCTCAAGGACTACAACGTCATGTCCTTCCCGGCCGGCCAGACCGGCGCGCAGATGGGCGGCTGGTTCCGGAAAGAGGTCAATTCCGTTGCCGACCTGCAGGGTCTGAAAATGCGCATCGCCGGCATGGGCGGCCAGATCATGGCCAAGCTCGGCGTCGTGCCGCAGGTTCTCGCGGGCGGCGACATCTACCCGGCGCTGGAGCGCGGCACCCTGGATGCCGTGGAATTCTCCGGTCCCTACGACGATGAGAAGCTCGGCTTCGTGAAGGTCGCGAAGTACTACTACTATCCGGGCTTCTGGGAAGGCAGCGCCCAGCCTTCCCTCTATGTGAACATGGACAAGTGGAATTCCCTGCCTGCTCACTACCAGGCCATTCTCGAAGCGGCCTGCGCCGAGGCAAACGCCCTGTGCATGGCAAAGTACGATGCGCAGAACGCGGAGGCGATCCGCCGCCTGGTCTCGCAGGGCGCGCAGCTTCGCGCCTTCCCGAAGGACGTAATGGAGCAGAGCTACAAGGAGGCCTTCAAGCTCTACAACGAGATCGCGGCTTCCAACGCGAAGTTCAAGAAGATCTTCGATCACTGGAGCGCCTTCCGCGAGAAGGAGCTGACGTGGTTCCGCATCGCGGAGCTGCCCTTCGACTACTTCGTGAACCAGCAGCAGGGACAACGCTAAAACAAACAGGGCGGCGCGAATGCGCCGCCTTTTCCCTTCTGCCTGGATCGATGCCTGCTCTGCCGCGTTGTTTCAGTGACAAGCTTCCTTCAAGCGCACGGAGACACGGCATGAATGAAAAGGTTCACGATCAGGACAAATCGGCCGACAAGACGGTCCCAAAGGACGAGAAGCTGCCGGAGAATTCCAAGGACTCCCTCGACGAGAAGCTCGATGAAGGCGTTGAAGAAACCTTTCCGGCAAGCGACCCGGTTTCAGTAAAGATCACGAAGTAGTTTCATGATGCACAAGCCCCGGGCGATTGGGCCCGGGGCTTGTTCGCGCCCGGTTCAGTTGCGGCTCGCCACGGCAACGCCCAAGGCGGCCAGGGCCATCCCGATCATCTGAACGCCGTTCAGGGTTTCACCGAACAGCACGAAGGCCATGAGGGCTGCGACCGGCGGCACGAGATAGAGCAACGTCGCGACGCCCACCACGGCACCCTGGCGGATGAGATAGAGCAGGAGCCCGATCGCGCCGACCGACAGGCCGAGCACGGCCCAGGCCATGGCGCCCAGGAGCGGCGGCGTGAACGCGATATGCCCTTCCTCCAGAAGCAGAACCAGGGGCAGCGTGACGAGGGCGGCGCCGACATATTGCACCATGGCATTCACGCGCAGATCCAGCGTGTTGCCGGTTCGCTTCTGCCAGATCGTGCCGAGGGTGATCGACAGCATCCCGAAGAAACAGACGCTGAGCGCCAGAGGCGGCACGCCGCCATCGCCGATCTTGGGCGCGATGACGAGGGAGGCTCCTGCAAGCCCGGTGAGAATCCCGGCCCAACGACGGGCCGATACCCTCTCCCCGAGCAGCGGCACGGCCAGAGCGGCCGTCACAAGAGGCTGAAGTCCCGCCACAAGAGCCGAGATTCCCGCCGGCAGGCCGTGCTTCACCGCCCAGAATACCCCGCCGAGATAAAACCCGTGCAGGAGAACGCCCGCCACCATGGCCTGGCCCCACTCACGACCGCTCCGGGGCAAAGGCGCGCGCACCGCCAGGACGATGCCTCCGAGGACCAGCAGGGCCAGCAGATAGCGCAGCAGCAGGAAAGTCAGAGGCTCGGCATGGGGCGCCACGACCCGCGCGACGATGAAGCCGGTGGCCCAGATGAGCACGAAGAGGGGAGGAGCAAGGCGGGCAAGCATGGCGGGGTCTCGGGGATCTCTTGCGCGGGAGCCGGCCGGCTCCCGCGCAAGAGCCACATTCGTTCGGATTGAGCGGGAGGAACAGGTTTTTATGTGAAATACAACCGTATAATGAGATCCGAACTCGGCAATGTCGTTCGCCCCGTCGCCCCAACCCTCTTCGCCCGAGGCGTCGGGCCGGTCACGCTCACGGGCCGATCGGAACGAACGGCAGCGTTGCCCTTTAGAACTGATCGGGCACAGTCTTGTCCGCGGTTGGGAGATCGAACCTGTCCTGCCGCCCGTCGCCACACCATCTCCGGCAGCCTGGAGCCCCGCTTTTGAAACGCCTGCGCCTCTATTTCGAACTGCTTGCGATCGCGATGAACCGCTTCGTGCTGCACGATGCCTGGGCGATTGCTAGCCACATCGCGTTGTCGGTGCTCACGTCCTTCTTCCCTTTTCTGATACTGGTGACGGCCCTGGCGAGCGTGTTCGGCACCGGGACGCTCGCCGACGAGGTGGCGGATCTCATCCTCGAGGCTTGGCCGCAGGAGATCGCGACCCCCATCGCAGGAGAGGTTCACAACATCCTGACCGGACGGCGCAGCGACGTGCTGACCCTGGGCGTGGTGCTCACCCTCTACTTCGCGTCGAGCGGGGTGGAGAGCCTCAGGGTCGGCCTGAACCGCGCCTATAACGTGCGCGAGACGCGAGCCTGGTGGCTGACCCGGCTCGAATCCATCGCCTTCGTCATCGGCGGCGCCTTCGTGCTCATGGCAATGGCCCTGCTCGTGGTGCTGGGACCCTTCATCTGGCGCGGAATCCTGCACTGGGTGCCCGCTCTCCAGCCTTTCGACGCCCTGATCGGGTTCCTGAGGGTGGGCGTCGCGACGCTCATCATCGTGGCCGGACTGCTGCTAGCCCACAAGCTCGTTCCGGCCGGACGCCGCACGTTCCGGTCCGTGCTCCCGGGCGTGTGCGTGACGCTCTTCCTATGGCTTCTTGGAGGCTTCGCCTTCAGCTGGTACCTCGACTATTACCCGGGGGCCTACGCCTCCACCTACGGCGGCCTCGCCACCGCGATGGTGGCGCTGATCTTCCTCTACACGTTGGGCGCGATCTTCCTTTTCGGCGGCGAGCTGAATGGAACGATCCTCGCCGCCAAGCAAAGACGGCTCGGCGCCAAGCCGCCCCAGCCCGGCGCCAACGACGTCATCGCGCTTCCCTGACGGCCGCCTCGCCTCAGAGTCTCGGCGAGATCGTGAGCTGCAATCGCGCCGACCCGGTAGGACGCGTATCCGGCGCAAGGCTGTAGCCCACCGAGAGCCCGAGGGTCGATCGGAAGGCGGCGTCCTGTGCGCTGAGCACCGTCTGCCCGACCAGTTCGGACATGAGGTTCGAGCTGAGAG
This sequence comes from Microvirga sp., assembly GCA_035776715.1. Classification (GTDB taxonomy): domain Bacteria; phylum Pseudomonadota; class Alphaproteobacteria; order Rhizobiales; family Beijerinckiaceae; genus Microvirga. The sequence continues at coordinate 2,779 of DASRWK010000238.1, read as the reverse complement.
ATCCTTGCGACGCGTCCACGTTCATGTTGGGCGACAGCCGGAGTTCCAGGTTCCATGCGTTCAGCGGCAGGTCCAAAGGAACGTTCAGACTCCCGCGGAACGACTGAAAATAGTCGGCTTGTCGATTGTTGAAGGAGCCTGTCGTCGAGAGGCCGACCCGAAGGCCTCCGAGGCTTTCCAGATCCTGCGACCAGGACGATTCCCATATGGTCTTCGAGGACAGAAACCCACTCTCGCCCCCGCTGCGGATCAGCTCCGTGCCAATCAGGAAGTTCCAATCCTGGAAAGGCTGCAACTTGGCTCCCACCGCCTTGTCCGGATTGGACGGCGTGAAGGCGGGAATGCGGGAAGGGGTAATGCCATTGGCCCATGTCTGGGTGCGGCTTAGGGAAAAGGCAGTCCGAGGGGCCTTCGCGCGCCACGCGGCGACATTGTCGATCGTCCAGGGCTGCCCGTCGGCCGTGTTCCCTCCGCCATCCTCAAGCGCGTGAGCCGCGGAAGAAACGCCGAGAATAAACGGCAGCAAGACAATGGACTTCCTGAACTGGAGAGACATGGATCAGTAAAGAATATAATCTTAAATTAAAGAGGCTGCGTAACGCCAGTCGAGCACGATGCACTTAAAAAATAGATAAACTGCATTCTAACCTGGGAGATGCCCAAATAATCGTCAAGAACATGTCCCTCAGGACAGCTTTACTCGGAAGCCCTTCATTCACGAAATGAAAATGCCTGATCGATTCACACCGGACATAAGGACGCATCGGACAAAAAACCGAAACGGCCGAGCAGAACCCGGCCGCTTCGAATCGCCTATGGGAGAGAATCAGCCGACAATGCGGTACGTCACGAAGCCGTCCTGCGCGTCGCCCATCCTCTCGATCCTGATGCCCGCCGGCTGATAGGTTGCGGCGTTCGGTCCAGTCGTGAACGTCATGATGACGCCGGCCGGCACGGCGAGCGACCAGGAGCCGTCGGCCTTCGGGGCGACCTCCTTCTTCTCGACGATGTAGCGCATGATCGCATCGCGGGTGAGGTCGGGCGCTTCGAACACAATGGTGGTGCCGTCGTTGCCCGGGAAGTTGCCACCGCCCCCCGCACGGTAATTGTTCGTCACCACGAGGAACTGCTGATTGTCCGTGACGGGCTTGCCGTCATAGGTCAGGTCCTTGATGCGGTGCGCATCGGGAGCAACGAGCTTCCCGTCATTGTCGTAACGCGAGGCTTGAGTCGGATCGATCTTGTACTGCACGCCCGCGATCACGTCGAAATTGTAGGCCGGGAACTTGGGATTGATGAGATCCTGCTCGCCGCCCTTGGCCGGATCGATCTGGTTGTAGATTCCGGCGGAGCGTTCCAGCCATTCGCGCACCTGCGCGCCCGTCACCTTCACCACGCGAATCGTATTCGGATAGATGTAGATGTCTGCCATGTCCTTGATGGCGAGCGGGCCCGGCTTGATGTCGGTGAAGTAGTTCGGCCCGCCGCGCCCGCCGGCCTTGAAGGGAGCGGCCGCCGAGAGGATCGGCAAGTCCTTGAAGGCGGACGCTTTCAGCTGATCCGCCACGTACCAGGCCTGCGCCTCGGCCACGAGCTTCACGGACGCGTCGTCGGAGACGAGCGAGAAGTAGGAGTGAATCGGAACCGCCGTGGAGCCCACGGGCTCTCGCACATATTTCAGCGTGGCGTCGTGATCGGCCTGGACGGCCGCGATGACGCCCGCCTCCGATTCCACCTTCGCCACCACTTTCCGATCCACGCGGTCGTAGATCGGACGGGCCTCGGTGCGGAACTGCGCGACCTTCCAGGCATCGCCCTCCTTCACGAGATCGAGGTCGATGAGGCCCAGATGACTGCCCCAGAACCCGGCCATGACGGCGGGCTTGCCGTGCAGCGTGCCCTTCTGCGCGTCGACGCCTTCGATGTTGTTGAACTCCTTTCCGCCCGGGAACACGAAATGCTGGTGGCCGGTGAGGACCACGTCGATGCCATCGACCTTGGCCAGATGCAGCGCCGCGTTCTCCTCACCGCCTTTACGTTCGCCGCCCGCGATGCCGGAGTGACAGAGCGCGACGACGATGTCGGCGCCCGCCTTCTTCAGATCCGGCACATGCCTGGTCGCCGCGTCGACGATGTCGATGGAGGTCACCCTGCCGTCGAGATGGGCCTTGTCCCACTGCACGATCTGCGGCGGCACGAAGCCGATCACGCCGACCTTCAGCCTCTGTCTGGCACCGGATTCGTCGGTGAATTCACGGTCGAGGACGAGCCAGGGCTTGTAGAGCGTTTCGCCGTCGGCCCTGATGGCGTTGGCACAGACGACGGGGAATTTCGCGGCGCCAAGGGAGTTCTGCAGGAATTCGAGGCCGTAGTTGAACTCGTGGTTGCCGAGCGTGCCGCAATCGTAGTTCAGCGTGTTCATGGCGGCCACGATAGGATGGACGTCGCCCTTCTTCATGCCCTTGCGATAGGAGGCGTAATCGCCGAGCGGCGAGCCTTGGATGATGTCGCCGTTGTCGAAGAGCAGAGAGTTCTTCGCCTCGGCCCGCGCCGTCTTCACGAGGGCCGCCGTGCGCGCGAGGCCGACCGAGTCGTCCGGCGCATCGCGATAGTAATCATAGGGAAAGACGTTCACGTGGAGGTCGGTGGTCTCCATGATGCGGAGCCTCACCACCGGACCGGCAGCCCAGGCGAGTTGCGGCAGGCCCGCGAGAGCGGCGGCGGCCGCGCCGGTTTGAAGGACGCGACGGCGGGTGATCGACGATGTCATTGACGGCTT
>DASRWK010000237.1:0-5132 GCA_035776715.1 Microvirga sp. | reverse complement strand
ACCGCGGCCATGTCCGTGCCTTGAAAAGATCACGACAGGTCTCGATGAACGATGACGATATAGTTGAAGTAATGATCGGGTCACGAATGGAATATGTTTACGCCCACCTTAGGTGAGGGGCAACTAGACCAAACGGTCTATGGCGCGAAGCGTGCATGGTTCGACAGGTTCAAGCCTCGGGAATAGGGCAGGGGGCGTTCAAGGCCCCGTCGAAGATTTCAGCAGGGATTTGAGGCCGGGGAGTAACTCTGAATCGACAGCTGAGCGCCGGCGTGCCGCTCGCCGAGGGCGACGCGATGCAGAGGGAAGGGTGATGTCGTGACCGAACGGCGGGCGAATCTGGTGCGGACGGCGGGGGTCGAACCCGCACGGGCAGTGCCCGAGGGATTTTAAGTCCCTTGCGTCTACCGGTTTCGCCACGTCCGCATTGTCATGAGGGTTATCGATCCCGCGGCCGGAGCGCAAGCCTGTAGCGGCTCACGAACGCTCATTCGGGTGTGCGGAAGCCGTAGATCCAGTCGTACCGGTTCGACATGCTTTCGGGCCCGATCCACTGCATGATCCTGTCCCTGCCGAAGGCTACCAGGGCGCCCGAGTGATAGATGCGCCCGTTTCGGCGCCCCTCGGCCTGGATGCGCGTGACACGCTCGAAGCGGTGCCGCTCATAGGCGGCGAGAGCGTCGATCACGTCCTGCGGACCGCCCGTCAGGAGGGACCCGAGGGTCGCAGCGTCTTCGATGGCCAGCGCCGCGCCCTGCGCCAGGAACGGAAGGACCGGATGGGCGGCATCGCCGAGCAGGGCAATTCTTCCTCGGGCGAGCTTCTTGATCGGGTGGCGGAACAGGGACCAGCGCAGCCATTCGCGCGGCATGCTCAACAATTCGCGCAGGGCAGGGGCGGCACCGCTGTAATGGGCGAGCAGATCCTCCGCGCGCCCGGGCGCGGACCACCCGTCCACGGGCTCCCTGGCTCTTTCAATGGCGACCACGTTGACCAGGTTACCGCTGAAAATCGGGTAGTGAACCACGTGGCCCTTGGCCCCGAGCCAGAGCCCGGTCTCGTTCCCGGCCAGCTCATGCGGAACGAGCTTGCGTTCGATGGCCGCGCGCCAGGCGACATAGCCGTGGAACGTAGGGAGGCTCGTGTCGCCGATGGCGTGCCTGACCTTCGACCAGATACCGTCCGCGCCGATCACCACATCGGCCGTGAGGACCTCCCGCGACCCGTTGGACGACGTCCAGACGAGTTCCGCATATTCGGGAGTGTTCCGCACTTCCTCGACCTTGCGCCCCGTCACGATGCGGATCGTGGCTTCGGATCGCACGGCATCGAGCAGGATTGTCTGCAGATCGGCCCGATGGACCACCCAATAGGGCGCACCGTAACGCTGCTGCATATAGACGCCGAGGGCGACCTCGCCGATGTGCCGCCAGGACGAGAGGCCCCGCACCAGCACGCGCTCGGGGGTCGTCGCCACCCGTCGCAGGGCGGGGGCGAGCCCCAGCCGGATCAGGATGCTGCTGGCATTGGGCGAGAGCTGGAGGCCCGCGCCCACTTCGCTGAAGCCGGTTCGGCGCTCGATGAGGGTGACCGAATGGCCCTGGCGCGCGAAGGTCAGGGCTGCCGTCAGGCCACCGATTCCGGCGCCCACGATGGCGATGGAAAGGCCCGGCACCTTAGCGCGAGGATGGATCGGTTGCGAAATCCGGCTCCCAGACGCACTCGGCAGGGCGCGCTTCGTCGGCTCTCAAGGAGGGGTCGTACTTGAACAGCGTCGAGCAATAGGAACAGATCGTCTCGGCGTCATAGCCCATGTCGATGAAGATATGGGGATGGTCGAAGGGAGGGGTGGCTCCGATGCACATGAACTCCTTCGAGCCCACATGAATGACGGGAACGCCCGGATCGTTGTGGAAGTGAGGTGTGCCTTTGTCAGCCATTGCCGTTGCTCTGAAGCTTTGAAAATCGCGCGCACCATAATGGCCGAAGGGCCATGCGCCTAGACCCAAAATTGAGTTGCCTTTCGCCCGTTCTCGCCCCGCGCGCGCCCCTGATTTTCGTGCCGGTGCCCCGGTGCCCATCTCCCTTCATGGGCCTCCGGGTTGCTCGAAACCCGCTTGCGCACCGGATCCCTCCCGGTTGAGGGGAGGTGCGGGGGTGGGACCGGGTAAGCGATGATGCCGGTGGCACTTGGGCCGCCTTGTCCCAAACGGGGGAGGAGATGCAGGTGAAGCCGCCGACGCGCTCTCGGGAACCCCACCTCTTCGTCATGGCCGGGCTCGTCCCGGCCACCCAGGTCTTGGAGCGAGCCGCAAGGCCGGGGCTTCCCGGCACAAGGCCGGGGACGACAGGGGAGACGGGGACGGGCCGTCGTCACCGGAGTTTCAAAACGATTGTATTTGACAGGGCGGGTGCTTAGGTTGCGCCGCAATCGATCCAAGATCCCGGTTCATCCATGCGCTATTTCAACTCCGATGGCGTCAGCATCGCCTATATCGACGTGCCCCCCCACGAGGGGCGGGGCGATCCGATCCTGCTCATTCACGGCTTCGCGTCGAACCATGCGGTGAACTGGGTCAACACGCTGTGGGTGAAGACCCTGACGCGCGAGGGATACCGCGTGATCGCGCTCGACAATCGCGGCCATGGGAACAGCGAGAAGCTCTACGATCCTGAAGCCTACCACTCCTATCGCATGGCGGAGGACGCGCGTCGTCTGCTCGATCATCTCGGCATCGAGCGCGCGGACGTGATGGGCTATTCCATGGGTGCGCGCATCGCGGCGCATATGGCGCTGGCTTCGCCGGAGCGGATGCGCTCCGCCCTTCTGGGCGGTCTCGGCATTCATCTCATCGACGGAGTCGGCCTTCCGCTCGGCATCGCAGACGCGATGGAGGCACGTTCGCTGGACGAGCTGACCGATCCCATGCAGCGCATGTTCCGCGCATTCGCCGAACAGACCGGAAGCGATCTCAAGGCGCTTGCCGCCTGCATTCGCGGTTCGCGTCAGGCGCTGACGAAGGATGAGGTCGCGTCGATCACGCTGCCGACGCTCGTTGCCGTCGGCACCAATGACGACGTGGCGGGCTCGGGCCCGGAACTGGTCAGGCTGATGCCGAACGCCACCGCCCTCGACATCCCCGGCCGCGATCACAACCTTGCCGTCGGCGACAAGGTTCACAAGCAGGGCGTGCTCGAGTTCCTCGCCGGGCGTCCCTGATCGTTCCGTCGTTGATTTAGGACTCTGCCACTCCAGTTCTCCCGCGGAGGAGAAGTGAATGACACGACTCGACAGCGTCATCCGACGCCTGACGGCGCAGCGCGATCTCTTGGACTGGGCGGCACGCGAAATCTCCGCTCAGGGCCTCGTGCTCGAACTCGGCCTCGGCAACGGACGCACCTACGATCATTTGCGGGCCCGCCTGCCGGGGCGTGAGATCTACGTGTTCGAGCGCTCGCCCGCCGCGCATCCCGATTGCATTCCGCCGGACGAATATCTGATCGTCGGCGACATTTTCGAAACCCTGCCGCTCTTCACCGAGCGCTTCGGCGCGGGCTCCGCCGCGCTGATTCACAGCGATATCGGCAGCGGCGACGAAGAGGCCAATCGCGTGCTCGCGAAACGCCTGTCGCCGCTGCTCGAAAACCTTCTCCAGCCGGGCGGCATGATCATCGCCGATCGGGCGTTCGATCTGCCGTCCTGCACGGACATCTCGTCCCTGACCGGCGTGTCGGAGGGGCGCTATTTCGTCCACCGGCGCTGAAGCATCAGCGCCCGGTGAAGACAGGCTTCCGTTTTTCCAGGAAGGCGGTGCGTCCCTCCACCGCGTCGGCGCTGTCGAAGCATCTGTCGGCGAGCGCGACCGGGTCTGTGTCGGGATGCGCCAAACCCATGGCCGCATCGATGGCGGCCTTCGCGGCGCGGATCGTGAGAGGCGCGTTCCGGGCAATGTCCTGCGCGAGCGCGAAAGTGGTTTCCTCCAGAGCGTCATCGGGCACTACCCGCTGGACGACGCCGAGGCGCTGCGCCTCCTCGGCTCCGATGCGCCGCGCCGTGTAGAACAGGTCCTTGGCCGCCGGCGCGCCAACCGCTGCGGTCACCAGCTTCATGGAGCCCGGAGGATATCCGATGCCGAGCCGCGCGGCGGGAATGCCGAAGGTCGCGTTGTCGGAGGCAATGCGCAGATCGCAGGAGAGCGCGAGCCCGAAGCCGCCGCCGAGGCAGAAGCCACGGATCATGGCGATCACCGGCTTCGAGCAATGGGCCACGGCCCAGAAGGCGGCCTCGTTGATCGCCTCGTAGAGCCGCCCGCCCTCGGCATCGGCCCGCACCGTCTCGAATTCCGCGATGTCGGCGCCGGAGGCGAAGGATTCGCTTCCTTCTCCACGCAGCACGATCACCCGCACGCGCTCGTCCCGGTCCAGGTTCCGGACGAGGTCCGGCAGGGCTCGCCACATATCGAGGTCGAGGGCGTTACGCTTGGCCGGATTATGGATGGCGAGCGTCGCGACGGATCCGTCGACCGATGCGTTGAGCTTGGAGCTGCTCGGCGAAAAAGAGGCGTTCATGGCGTCCAGGGATCTGTGGTAAGGGGCGGGGGTCTCTTATGTATGCTCTTTGGAGCACGAGCCGGCAGGAGAATATCATGACACAGACCCGCTTGAAGTCCGGGAACCCGGATTTTCTTGCCGGCAAGGTCGATCCGATCTGGAATCGTCTCCGTTCCGAAGCCGAGGCCATCGTCCAGAGCGAGCCTGCCCTGGCGGGATTCGTGCTGAGCGCCATCCTCCATCAGCCGAGCCTGGAGGCGGCGGTGATCCATCGCGTCGCATCGCGCCTCGGCCATGCGGCTCTGCCGGCCGATATCATCGAGCAGGTTTTCCTTGACGCCGCGGAGCAGGACCGGAGCATCGGCCAGGCCTTCCGGGCCGATATCAGCGCCGTGCTGGACCGGGACCCGGTCGTCACCCGCGCCGTCGAGCCCGTGCTCTACTTCAAGGGGTTCCATGCCATCCAGACCCATCGCCTCGCCCATTGGCTCTGGAGCCACGGACGCCAGGACTTCGCCCTCTACCTCCAGAGCCGCTCCTCCGAGGCGTTCCAGACCGATATCCATCCGGCCGCCCGGATC
>DASRWK010000236.1:0-3454 GCA_035776715.1 Microvirga sp. | reverse complement strand
GATCAGGTAATAGGAGATGCCCCAGCAGATGAGCTGGCCGAAACCGATGCAAAGGACGGTTCGACGCCGGATCGACACCATGGCGCTCCATGCCGGAGGAGCCGGCCGCAACCGGCTCCCGATTCACTGTCTCGTCGGGAGATCCGCTCGGATCACCTTACAGAGGCGGGCGATGCCTTCCTCGATCATATGCGGATCGGGAAGGGAGAAACTGAGCCGGATCGTATTGATCCCCGAGCGGTCCGGGAAGAAGGCCAGCCCCGGAACGAAGGCGACGTTCTCCTCGGCGACCGCACGCTCGAGCAGGCGGCGTCCGTCTATGCCGCCGGGGAGGGTGACCCAGACGAAGAGGCCTCCTTCGGGCTTCGTCCACTCCATGCCGTCCGTCGCATGACGGGCGAGGGCGGCGAGCATGGCGTCTCGCCGCTCCCGGTAGCAGGCGCGGGCCATCGCGACCTGTTCGTCGTAGCGGGTGGCCGCGACCTCGTGCATGGCGATCTGATTGATGGTGGCGCTGTGCAGGTCCGCCGCCTGCTTGGCGAGGGTTAGCCGATGAAGGAGATGCTTCGGCCCGCACACCCAGCCGACGCGGAGACCCGGCGACAAGGTCTTGGAGAAGGTGCCGCAATAAAGCGTGCGGCTTTCCTCGATGGAGCCGCATCGCCTCTGGTCGAGGGCGGCGATCGGCGGCAGGTCCTCCCCGTCGTAGCGGAGAGCCGTGTAGGCGGCGTCCTCGACGATCAGGCAGCCGAGCTCCCCGGCAATGTCGAGGGCACGCTCGCGGGAAGACAAGTCGAGGGTCGCGCCGGAAGGGTTGGCGAAGTCGGGCACGAGGTAGAGCAGCTTGACACGGCTTCCGTGGACCTCCGCGTTCGCGCGGAGCAGGCTTACGGTGCCGTTGCCGCCGAAGGTGTCGTAGCGCGGCTCGTAGGCGTTGAACGCCTGGAGAGCACCGAGGTAGGTCGGAGCCGCCGTCACCACTGTGTCGCCCGGATCGAGGAAGAGCTTGCCGATGAAGTCGAGGCCTTGCTGCGAGCCGCAGGTGATCAGGATATTCTCCGGTCCGCACCGCACGCCCTTCGCGGCCATGTGATCGGCAATCCACAGGCGCAGCGGCAGGTAGCCCTCGCTGGTCGAGTACTGGAGCGAGGCAGGGCTTCCCTTGGACTGGCCCAAGGCGCTCGCGTAGGCTCGCTGGAAGGCCTCCATGTCAAAGAGCGCCGGGTTCGGGATGCCTCCGGCGAACGAGATCAGGCCCGGGCGGTCCAGGATCCTCAGCAGCTCGCGGATCTCGGAGGCGGTCATTCGCGACGATCGCTGAGCCAGCAGTGAGGCAGTCGGCGGCATATCCGGCATTTGTATTATCCTTGCTCAGTACAAACAATACAAAGCAGCCGACAAATTAAGTCAATGTTGCTTACCCAAAAGGTAAACGTTTCAGCAAGGCCATTCGAGATCGCCGGACCCGGCGATTGGCCGCAAGGCGCGGCGCTGTTCGAGGCTTTCGCAGTGCGATCCCGGCGCCAACGCTAGAGCCCGCTCCGAGCAAAGGGCTATCAGACCACGGCTTCCTCGGGATTGCTCAGGAGCCCGGCGATGATCCGGAGCGCTCGTTCGAGATCGATCCGACCCAGCGGTGCCAGAACGCAGAGACGGATGCCGCCGATCCCGGACCCTTCCACCACCATCGCGTCCGGTGGGGTCAGACGGACGCCGCGCTCGGTAGCCCTACGGGCCAGCTTCTCGGCCTCCAGCATAGGCATCGGCAGCCAGACATGCGGCGCCCCCTCGGGCATGGGCAGGGGCGGGAGGTCAATGATGTCGGCCGTGAGCTTGAGCCTCTCCTTGGCCTCTGCTTTCAGGTACTCGGCCGCCGTGACGTCGGCGCCCATCTCGATCAGCGCGCATCCGGTGCCGAGTGCGAGCGATGAGGCGCCCCAGACCTCGGCGCGCAGCCGCATGGCGATCCGCCTCCGCCGCTCACGGGGCGGAACGAGGATGCCCGCCCGCAGGACCGGAGACAGGATCTTGGACAGGCTGGTGACGTAGTAGACAGACTCGGGGGCGAGGGCCTTGTAGGTGGGAGCGCCCTTCGTGCCGTAGAAGCCGTAGATGTCGTCCTCGACAATGAAGGCGTCGTGCCTCCTGCACACCGCCAGGATGTCCTTCCGGCGCTGGAGCCCGGTCTCGAAGCCGAGGGGGTTCTGGCAGACGGGCGTGGTGTAGACGATCTTGCACTTGCCACGCTCGAGCACGCGGGCGAGATCGTCCGGAATCATTCCCTCCTCGTCGTGCTGGACCGGGAGGACCTTCATGCCGAGGCTCGCCGCGGCCGTCATGACTCCGTTGAAGGTCGCCCCCTCGGTCGCGACCGCAGGCGAGAATTCCGCGAGGTCTGCAAGGCAGAGGGAAATTCCCTGCTGGGCGCCGACGCAGAGGATCAGGTCGTCGGGCGTGACGCCCTCGAGCCTGGTCCGGCCGAGCCATCCGGCGAGTGTCGCGCGCTGATCGGCTGGGCCGGTCAGGCCGGCATAGCCTCCGTTCGGGAGTTCGGTGACGTAACGGGCGGCGCGCTCGGCCGCGGCCACCATGATTTCGGGTTTTACCACCTGAGGAGGACCGTTGATGCTCAGGTCGATGACCCGGCTCTCCCGTGACGGCCTTGTGTCCTGCACGAAGGTGCCCCGGCCGATCTCGCCCCGGACGATGCCGCGACGGCTCAGGGAGTCGATCGCCTTGGTGACCGTTCCGATGGCGACGTCGAAGCTCTTCGAGATCTCGCGATGGGTCGGCAGCCGCTGGCCGGGTTTGATGTTGCCGCGCAGGATGGCGGTCTCGATGGCATCGGCAAGGCGCTCGTGCAGCGGAAGATCGCTATCGGGCAGGGACGGGTCGCCAAGACCCAGGACTTTACAGGACAAGAAGGGTCCTCTTCATGAACTCGTGCGGAACGTGAAACGGATTATATCGGTTGATCGCCCAATCAACAAATACAATCCACGAGACAGAGGTTCCTCGGCGTCGGCATCCAGTGCCGTTTGGGTCCGGGGTGATGGCGTTGCGGGGCGCGGCGAGTTGAGGCTGGCCGGCATCGTCTCCTGGCGGCTAGGACGTGAGTGCCTGAAGGCTCCTGGCTTTAGCACGCGAAGATCTCCGCGATGCCATTCGCAGAACCGGTCAGTCCGGCAGGGTGCAACGTCTGCTGCGAGCTCAAAGATGCTACAGCACGACCGCTACCTGTCGATGCAGATAGTTTGCCGCTCGGCGCACTTCCGTCTGCTGGGCGTTCCAGAGATCCCTGGCTCTGCCGAGATACGCATCTCGAGCGCAGATAAGCACCTCCGCAATTTCTCCTGGCAGGCGAGGAATAGCCCATTCGGCGGCAGCATCCTTCGGCACGAACTCCCCTGTCGTCGCCGTCCGCCACATGCGGGCAAGTGTCAGCAGGACGTTT
>DASRWK010000235.1:0-1969 GCA_035776715.1 Microvirga sp. | reverse complement strand
CACGGTCCCGCTTGACGATGTCGGCCATGACCATCGGCGGCAGCTGACCGGCCTTGTGGACGCGCTTGCCCCGGCGGTTCACCGCGCCTTCGTCTTCCAGCTCCTTCAGCATCTGCTTGAGCCAGATTCGGTCGCCGCCTTTGATGTTGAATGCCTGCGCGATCTCGCGCTTCCCGACCTTGCCGGGGGTCTCGGCGATAAAGGTGACGAGATCCTCCCGGGACGGGAGGGTGGAGGAGGAGTGAGCTTTGGAACGTTTGGCCAAGGGAAAAACTCGTTGAGTTCGTCAGGTCTTGTCGCATGCAAGCTTGGCCGCGGCTAGTCCGGGAAGCCCGCCTGTGGAATGACGCACGAGACGCCGCATGGATCCATCTAGGGCTTAACGGCTTCTCAGAGCCAAAAAAAAGGCTCCGTAAGGAGCCTATAAGGGACCGACCCGTGGGGGCAGAATGGGCCGGTGATGCCAGTAAACGATCGGGCTCGAGGTTGGTTCCAAACTTTCTTCAAAATTTCTCCAAGTTGTTCTGGCCCGAGTTCAGCGGCCGATGACTGCCTGCAAGCGCGTCGAATATTGATCCGAGCCGGTAGACCAGGCACCTGGCGGGGCCCGTCGGGACTGTCCTGGTTGACGAGAACGCGCTGCGCTTCAGTGAAGCGGGATCATCGGCACGAGGCCGGTCATGCTGTGAGAGGCGAGTCCGGACCATCGGACAGATGGCGCGGAGAGGCTCCGCACCATCGATCTCGGCCTCGCGAGGGCCGTCAGATGTCGAGATCCGCTTCGTCGGTGAAGGCGGCCCGCTCCTGAATGAAGGTGAAGCGGGCTTCCGGCTTGTTGCCCATCAGGCGCTCCACGGCATCGTTGGCTTCCGGCCGGTCGTCGGCCTCCACGACCACCTTCAGAAGCAGGCGCTTCTTCGGGTCCATGGTGGTCTCCTTCAGCTGCCCCGGCAGCATTTCTCCCAAGCCCTTGAACCGGCTGATCTCGACCTTGCCGGAGCCCTTGAACATCGTCTTCAGCAGCCGGTCGCGGTCCGCTTCGTCGCGGGCATAGGCCGATTTCGCGCCCTGGCTGAGGCGGTAGAGCGGCGGGACCGCGAGATAGAGATGCCCGCCGTCGATGAGCTTCGGCATCTGCCGGTAGAAGAAGGTGATGAGGAGCGTGGCGATATGTGCGCCGTCCACGTCCGCGTCGGTCATGATGATGACCTTCTCGTAGCGGAGATCGGCCTCGCGGTAGGCGGAGCCCGTGCCGCAGCCGAGCGCCTGCACCAGATCGGAGATCTGCTGGTTCTGGTGCAGCTTGTCCCGGCCGGCGGAAGCCACGTTGAGGATCTTGCCGCGCAGCGGCAGGACGGCCTGCGTTGCACGGTCGCGGGCCTGCTTGGCCGAGCCGCCGGCCGAGTCGCCCTCGACGAGGAAGAGCTCCGAGCCCTTGGCGCCCGCGTTCGAGCAATCCGCCAGCTTGCCGGGCAGGCGCAGCTTGCGGGTGGCGGTCTTGCGGGCGACCTCCTTCTCCTGGCGGCGGCGCAGGCGCTCCTCCGCCCGGTCGATCACCCAGTCGAGGAGCTTGTTGGCCTGCTGCGGCGAGGCGGCGAGCCAGTGGTCGAAAGTATCGCGGATGCCGTTCTCGACGATGCGGCCCGCTTCCACGGTCGCGAGCTTGTCCTTGGTCTGGCCCTGGAACTCCGGCTCGCGGATGAACACCGAGAGCATGGAGGCGCAGGTGGCCATCACGTCGTCGGTGGTGACCGCCGCCATGCGCTTCGACTGGCCGACGCGCTCGGCATGGTCGTGCAGGCCGCGCAACAGCGCAATGCGCAGGCCGTTCTCGTGCGTGCCGCCTTCCGGCGTCGGGACCGTGTTGCAGTAGGAGGTCGAGAACCCGTCCTCGTTCGACATCCAGGCGACCGCCCATTCCAGCGAGCCATGGCTGCCGGGCTTGGTGATCTTGCCGGAGAAGATCTGG
>DASRWK010000234.1:0-10580 GCA_035776715.1 Microvirga sp. | reverse complement strand
AGCCGCGCCACGGGCTTGTTGAAGATCGCGAATCCCAGAAGCGCGCCGCACAGGGCGCTTGCGACCAGAGGGCTTGCTCCAAGCGCGAAGATGGAAAAGGGGCCGACAACATGGATGCCGAGAAAGGCCACGAAGGCTGTGACCGGCACCATCTCGGCGACAGTCATCCAATCAAGGCCGTCCATGAAATTGACGAGGTTGACGAACCAGACTCCCCCGATGATCAAAAAAGCAGTCTCCGCCCAGTGCGGCACCGCATCCGGCAGGAGGCGGACATTCGCCGCCAGGACGACCAGAGAAACAGCAAAGAACTGCAGCACCAGACGCGGAATGGCGGGAAGCGGGCGGATGTCGTCGCAGGCCCCCACGATGGCCAGCAGGACCGCGCAGCCCAGCACGATCACCGCAGGATCGCGCATCAGGTAGAAAGAGACGGCGCCGCGCAGACCCTTTTCCGGGCAGGCGCATTCGGGAGCCCATGGGGAGAAGACGGCACCCGCTATGATGACGAGCAGTACTGCTGCCATGATCGCGATGCCGCCGCCCTGCGGCGTCGGCGTCTTATGGCTCGAACGTGCATTGGGCCGCGCCAAGGCATACCGGAGGAGAAGAGGTCGTAGCAGAACGATCAGAACGCAGGTCAGCAACGCCGCTGCAGGAATAGCGAGCAGGTAGTGATCAGCGAGCATGATATTCCTTGTACCACTGGACGAAGCGGTCGACGCCGTCCTTCAGCGACGTCGAGGGCGCGAAGCCCACGTCGCGGCGCAGGTCGCTCACGTCGGCGCGGGTCTCCAGCACGTCGCCCGGCGGCAGGGGCACGTCCACGCGGTTCGCTTTCTTGCCGAGCGCGTTCTCGATCAGGGCGATCAGATCGTTCACCTCTTCCGGGTTGTCGTTGCCGATGTTGTAGACCCGGTGCGGCGCGGTGCTGGTGGCCGGGTCCGGGCGCTCGGCATTCCAGACGGGGTTCGGAGAGGGAGCTTTCGCCACCAGCCGCACGATGCCCTCCACGATGTCATCCACGTAGGTGAAGTCGCGCCACACCCTGCCCGCATTGGCCACCTGGATCTCCCGGCCCTCGGCGATGGCATGGGTGAACTTGTACACCGCCATGTCCGGTCGTCCCCAGGGTCCGTAGACCGTGAAGAAGCGCAGGCCCGTGCAGGCCAAGCCGAAGAGCGAGGCGTAGGAATGCGCCATCATCTCGTTGGCCTTCTTGGTGGCGGCATAGAGGCTGATCGGGTGCTCGGTGCCGTCGTGCTCGGAGAACGGCAGCTTGCGGTTCGCGCCGTAGACCGAGCTGGAGGATGCATAGATCAGGTGCCGGACGCCGGCATGGCGGCATGCCTCCAGCATGTTCATGAAGCCCATGAGGTTCGAGGAGGCGTAGGGCATGGGATCGGTAAAGCGCACCCCGGGCTGGGCGGCGAGATGGATCACGCGCTCGAAGCGGTGGCGCTGGAAGAGGTCGCGCGTGGCGACCTGATCGGAGAGGTCGACGCGTTCCCCCAGGAAGCTGTCGCGGGAGCCGAGCCTGGCGAAGCGAGCTTCCTTCAGGGCCACATCGTAATACGGGGTGAGGCAATCGACGCCCACGACCCGATGCCCCTGCGCCAGCAGGCGCTCGGCCACGTGGTAGCCGATGAAACCGGCCGCTCCGGTCACGAGAATGGATGTCGACATTCGGAATCCGTCCGTTGCGCTAGACGGCGGGCACCTTAGCGGCCTTGGACCAATCCGCAACCGCTTCGCTGCCGGATGCGCCCAGGATCAGGGATTGCCGTTCGCGCGCGACGAAGGCCGTGGGCATCACCGCCTGCATCTCGGCTTCCAGGGCGCGAAGGAACGCGTCGTCATGACCCGGATAAAGGTGAAAGATGGCGATGGCCTTCACGCCTGCGGCCCTGGCGAGCTCCACGCCCTTCTCCCAGGTGGAATGGCCCCAGCCCCGGCAGCGCGGATACTCGGCCTCGGAAAACATGCCGTCATAGATCATGAGATCCGCGTCACGCACGAAATCGGCGAGGGCCTCGTCCGGCCACGCTTCGCTGTGCTCCACGTCGCTGATGTAGCAGACGCTGCGGCCGCCGTGCTGGAAGCGGTAGCCCGTGGCTCCGCCCGGATGGTTCAGGGAATGGGTTTCGACGGTGGCGCCATCGTCGAAGGAGAGAGGTTCCCCCGCCTTGAAGCCCACATGCTCGAACCGGGCCGGGAACTGGCTGAGACGCACCGGAAAGAGCGGCGGCGAGAACAGCTTGTCCAGGGAATCCATGGCGCTGTCGCCATCGAGATTGCCGCAATAGGTGCGCACCAGCCGCTCCTTGGTGAGGGCCGGCTTGAAGAAGGGCAGGCCGCCCACATGGTCGAGATGCAGGTGACTGAAGAGGATGTCGATGGTGTCGGGCACATCGTCGCCGAGGGCGCTGCCCAGCGCCGCGATGCCGGTTCCCGCATCCACGATGAAGAGACGCTCGCCGCAGCGGATCTCGACGCAGGCCGTATGGCCGCCGAATTCCACGAACTGAGGGCCGGAAGCGCAGGTGGAGCCGCGGATGCCCCAAAAGCGGACCTGAAGCTCGTCGGAAGATGCAACTCGGCTTACCATCGTTGGAACATGCCCGGCCGGAAACCCCGTTTCTGTGCGATACCGCACACGGCGATCAGATGACTCCAGGAAGTACCGGATGGCAAGTGCGGACTCCTACGCACTCAGCGCCTCCGGTTGTCGCGTGCGGGGAACCATCACCGGTTCGCCCCGCTCGAAATGGATAACGGCATCGAAGGGCGGATGATCCATGGCCGGGGAAATCGAGGGCGTGACGATGACGAGCCCGCGCCCGACCATGGAGCGGCGAAGCGCCGAGACAAGCCTGTCGGCGGCGGGGCCCGGCAAGCCGTCGAGCGCGCGCTGGACCACGAGAACGCTCGGACGCCGCACGAGGCAGCGTACCAGATCGATGGCGGCGATCTCGGTCAGGCTCAGATCGTCGCCTTGCGGGTCGATGGGAAGATCGAGCCCGATGCGGGAGACCTCGCCATCGAGCCCACGTTCGGTGAGCACGCGGTGAATGACACCCTGCACGGCTTCCGCCGCCCCGGCCTGATCCGCGGCGATGCGCCCGAAGAGCAGGTTGTCCTGCACGCTCGCCGCCGAGCAGAAGCTCGATTGATCGTAGAACTCGATGGAGGGTTTCAGACTCACCGGCAGCATCCGGGCGAAGTCGCTGCGCGCCGTGAGAATGCGCGCTTCGAGGGCTTCGTCGACAAGGCCCAGGCGGTGGCGGCTTTCGCTGTAGCGGAGCGCGAGGCCGATCAGGCGCTCCTGGTCGCGCCCGGGCCGCCGTTGCCCGCTCTGCCGCTCCACCAGATCCTCGAAATAGGGGCGGTCGGAGGCGGAGAAGAACGAAAAGCGCTCGAAGAGCGGATGCCCGTCCGGAACGTCCGTGAAGATCTCCACCATGCTCGAGGCGATGGACAGGCCGATCTGGCTCAAGGTTTTCGTGAGGTCGTTGGCCTCCAGGATGGCGCGTGCATAGGGATGGGCGGAGAGCCGGTCCTGCCGGAAGGTGTCGCCCACCGGCTTGCCGAAAAGCAGGTTCTCGCCGATCGTGGCGTAACGGTTGTAGCGTGCGGAGTCGAAGGGATCGACGAAGCGGTCGAGATCGTCGTCGCGCAAGGCAGCCTGCACGAACCGCCGGGCTTCCACGATGGCCGCCGCGACCGTGGGCTCCCGCTCGGGGTCGAGCGTTCCCGACAGGCCCCGCGCATGGGTGACCCGGTCGAGGCCCGTGATCGCGATGGCCTCCGAGAGACGATGCTCGAGCTCTTCCGCCGGAGCTTGGCTGCCGTAGAGAAGATTCTCCCGGAGGCTGCCCTCGATGAGCACCGTTTCTCCCGCGAAGGCGATGCGCTGGCTGCGTTCGAAGGGGGCGGCCTCGGCCAGATCCACGCCGCCGAAGGTGATGCGTCCGACCGAAGGGGGGAGCTGCCCGCTCATGAGGGCGGCGAGCAGCCGCGGACCCGAATCGCCGTCGCCCACGAGGGCGACATGCGAGGGAAAGGCGAGGTTCAGGTTGACCGATGTGATCCGCGCGCCGCTGGCGGGATCGTAGGCCGACACCCCCTGCGCTACGAGAGCGCCGTTCTCGGGCAGCGAGGCCTTGTTCTTCCTGGCGTCGCGGGGCGTCAGGGCGGAAAGGCTCCTGGCCACGTCGGTCAGCAGGGCGCGGGCCCGCACGGCCATGCGGTGCCATTGCACGAGTTCGCGCACCCCGTAGGCCGCAAGCGCGGAGGCCAGGGCGCAGACCACCACCTCGCCCGCCGTCAGCGGGCGCGTCTGGACGAACCATGCCCCGAGGGCCAGCACCGCGACAGGGGCCAGCATCAGCACGATGGCCGCGGTGGAATCGACCAGGGCCAGGCGGTATTCGCGCCGCGTCACGGGGCGATGACCCTCGACGAGGAGGCCGCGGACCCGGTCGCGCTCGTAGGAGCCGGTGCCGTGAGCCCGCATGGCGGGGATCCGGTGTTCGAGGTCCGCGAGGATGCCTTCGGCGATCTCGCCCTCCCGGTGGCGCGCCTTGGTGGCGTCGAACCGGAGCAGGGCGCGCCGCGCATTCAGGATGGCGCCAAGGCCCAGGACGACGGCGAGGGTGGCGCCGAGGGACCAGTCCATCACGAGCACATAGGCGAACGACAGGCCGATCATGCCGCCGAGCTTGACCGGCACGAAGAGGCTCAGGCCCAGCACCGAATTCTCCCGGGCGAGCCCGTGGGCGGCGAGAGCGGTGGCGGTGGAGACATCCTCCTGGGCCGATGGCGGCGCCGTGAGAATGGCCTCGAGAGCCCGGGCGCGGAGCGCTGCCAGGGCGCGCGAGCCGATGCTCACGGCGATCCAGTCGAGGGGGATCAGCAGCAACGCGATGGCGAGGGGAACGACGAGGATGCCGGCTATGGCGACGAGCGGGAAGGCCTCGGAGCCGAGCAGGAAGCCCGGGAACAGGACGAGCGGCTCCGGCCAGAGGCTCGCAGGAGGAGAGACGACGATGCGCAGCAGGGGCGGCGGAGCGCCGCTCCCGCCTGAAACGGCCCAATCCACGACGGAACGAATCAGGTCGAGGCCGGCAAGCAGCAGAAGGCCGGCGAGAGCCAGAAGGGCAAAACCGAGGACGTGATGAAGCGGAGAGGTTTTCCAGGCCAGGCGCAGCGGGTCGCGCTCCATGACACCTCCTTCGTCGACTTTCCTCGGTCGCGGTTCTCTCAGGTTCAAGCTCGAGGAGGAAACTAGCGAAGCCCTGCGGCGGCGGCCAGTCCAAACTCTGCCTTTGGCCCCTCGCCGCTCCGGTTTTCGCCCCTATGTCCCCCTTCAGATACATGTTCGAAGAGGGAGATCGGGCTCCGTTATGTCATCGTCCTTGCCGGTCGACCCGGTTTTCCATCTCATTCTGGAGACTCCAGGCCGCACGCCGTCATCTGCTCTGCCGAGCCGCCTGCGCGGGCTCTTCAGGGAGCTGGCCGAAGCGGAGCCGGAGCGGCCGGTGGAGGAAATCGAGGATCAGATCTGGGTCCTGTGGAGTTCCCATGAGGATCGGATGGCGGAGGAAACCCTGGCGGCGGCGGTGGAAGCCATCGCCTCGGGCGAATTGCGGAAGGCCAGGCCGCTGCTCGATCACCTCGTCGCCGAGCATCCCGACTGGGCGGAGGCCTGGAACAAGCGCGCGACGCTCGCCTATATCGAGAAGCGCGATGCGGACAGCCTTCTCGATATCGCCCAGACCCTGCGGCTCGAGCCCCGCCATTTCGGCGCCATCTCCGGATTCGGCAATGTTTGCCTGCGCCACGGCCGTCTGAACGAGGCCCGTGCGGCCTTTCAGATCGCGCTGGTGATCAATCCGCACATGGAGGAGCTGCGCGACATTCTGGAGAACCTCTCGCCGCACAACCTGATGCTCCATTGAGGGTCGCGGCGGGGCACATAGGATCGGTGCGCCGACAACCTCCTCCGCCCCGGCCGCCCCGGGCTTGATCCGGGAATCAGCTCGGCCGTTCCGATGCGGACAAGCGCCGCGCTCTGCAGAAGCGAGATCACCGGCACAGGGCCGGTGACGACGAGCGGGAATGGACGGAGGACAGCGCCTCGCACGGGAGCACTCGATCGAAAAGCCCGTTGTCCCACGCGACATTCCTGCCGTTGCGAGTTCAGGAAGAGAGGCTACTCTGCCCCCATGTCCGATTCGTCCGCCGTACGCTCTTCCAGCATCCTCCTTCGTCCCGATGGACGGCAATCGTCCGTGGCCGCCGGCATTCAGCGCGGCGTGCGCAGGCTCTTCGCGCAACTCGGCCATGTGACGCTGCCCGAATTCACCCTCGCCAACGGACGGCGCGCCGATCTCATCGCGCTCGCGCCGGACGGCCTTTTGACGATCATCGAGATCAAGTCGAGCGTGGCGGATTTCCGTGCCGACCGCAAATGGCCCGACTACGAGGATTTCTGCGACAGGTTCTACTTCGCCGTTCCGGAGACGGTGCCCTTCGACATCCTGCCGGAGGATCGCGGCCTGATCATCGCCGACAGCTTCGGTGCGGCCGTGATGCGGGAGGCGGTGCAGCATCCGCTCTCGGGTGCGCGCCGCAAGGCGGTGACGTTGCGCTTCGCCCACGCGGCGGCTTCCGCTCTGCATGCGCTGGCCGATCCTGACAGGATCGCGGACGGACGCCTGTGACGATGGTTGCGCTCAGCGCGGTGCGCGCTTGGCCAGAATCCGTTGCAGCGTGCGGCGGTGCATATTGAGCCGGCGCGCCGTTTCCGAGACGTTGCGGCCGCACAATTCGTAGACCCGCTGAATGTGCTCCCAGCGCACCCGATCCGCGGACATGGGGTTCTCCGGCGGGAGGGCGCGCTCGCCGGGCGAGGCCATGAGAGCCGCATGGATCTCGTCCGCGTCGGCGGGTTTGGCGAGATAGTCGAACGCACCCATCTTCACTGCCGTGACGGCGGTGGCGATGTTGCCGTACCCGGTGAGAATGACGCCGCGGGCATCCGGGCGGCGGTTCTTCAGCCGCTCGATGACATCGAGGCCGTTGCCGTCGCCGAGCCGCATGTCGATCACGGCAAAGGCCGGCGGGTCGCTGTCGATCGCCGCGATGCCGTCGGCCACGCTTTCGGCGACGCGAACCTGATAGCCGCGGCCTTCCATGGCGCGGGCGAGACGGGTCGAGAAGGGCCGGTCGTCATCCACGATCAAGAGGCTCTTGTCGGCACGATCCTCGAACGCAACAGGCGCGTCGGCCATCAGAACATCTCCTTGCATAACGGAACAATTCCTTCTTGAAGCAGGCCGAGCGGCCCGTTCTAGATATGGGAATTCTTCCCCTGTTCTTTGAGAGTCCCCTTGGATTCTCCCTGCGGCGAAATTGCCGCACCCTGTTCAAACGCATGACGGGGCCAAACGATCCGTGCGATGGCTCCCGTGGCGGGCGGCGCGGCGTTCGTCAGGATCAGTTCCGCACCCGAGCGCTCGATCAGCGTCTTGGCGATGAAGAGGCCAAGGCCCAGTCCGCCTCCCTCCCCGTCGTCGGTCTCGATCCGCTCCGCCGCGCTGCGGGTCGTCACGTAGGGCTCTCCCACACGCAGCAGGATATCGGGCGCATAGCCCGGCCCGTCATCGCGGATCTCGATGAAAACCTCGTGAGGGGTCCAGCTTGCCTCGACGGTCACCTGACTTTCGGCAAAGTCCGTGGCGTTGTCCAGAATGTTGGAGAGACCGTAGACGACCCCGGGGTTGCGGCGGCCTATGGGCTCGGATCCCTCCCCGTGGGCCAGAACCCTCACATCGAAACCCACCGCGCGCTGCGGCTCGACGATCTCCTCGATGAGATGACTGAGCGAGATGGTCTCGAGGAAGCCTTCCTCCTCCTCACCCATGGAGGTGAGCTTGGTGAGGATCGAGCGGCAGCGATCCACCTGCTCCTGGAGGAGCCGCAGATCCTCCGCCACCGGACCGTCCTTGGGCAGCGCATGGGCGAGCTCCTTCGAGACCAGAGCGATGGTGGCGAGCGGCGTCCCGAGCTCGTGAGCGGCGGCTGCGGCGAGACCGTCGAGCTGCGAGAGATGCTGCTCGCGGGCGAGAACGAGTTCCGTGGCCGCGAGCGCCTGAGCGAGCTGGCGCGCCTCCTCCGCCACGCGCCAGGCATAGATGCCGGTGAAGACGGTTCCCAGAAGGATCGCCGTCCAGATCCCCGTTACGTAGAGGAAGGGGAGGCTCAGGGCCTGTCCGGGAAACCAGGGCAGGGGTCTGTGGGTGAGCACGAGAAAGGTGGCGCAGCCCACGGCCAGCAGGCCCAGCGCGAGGGTCCGCTCCGGCGTCAATGCCGTCGCCGAGATCAGCACCGGCGCGAGAAACAGCATGGCGAAGGGGTTTTCCAGTCCCCCTGTGAGATAGAGCAGCGCCGCCAGCTGCAGGATGTCGAATCCGAGCAGGGCCGTGGCGGCGTTGTCGCTGAGCCTGTGGCTCGCGGGATATTGGATGCGCAGCAGCAGGTTGGTCCAGACCGATGCGGCGATCACGAGAAAGCACAGCCCGAAGGGGAGCGGGAATCCAAGTCCGAACCGCACGGCCGCCACTGCCGCCGACTGCCCGGCGACCGCGATCCAGCGAAGCCTGACCAGGGTGTCGAGGCGCAGCTGGCGGGGAGACGGTGTCGGACTTCTGGCAGGGATGGCGACCATGACCGAACAGAATAGGGTCCCTCGGACCATTCGCCAAGCAACAGGATAAAGGCAGAAAATCCTAAAGGCCCGCCGCCGATGCTCCGAACGGGGTAAAACGCCCGGAAAATCCGGCCTCGCCGACAATGACGTTGCATTCAGCAGAAGGAACTTTAATCTAAAAATTACGGTTGAGGATAAAGCCTACCCTGCGATGCGGGAGAAACCGGGCGCCCGGCCTTTGGGGATACAGATGAATTTTTCTTATTACTGGTACGATACGGCACATTGGCTTCTGAAGCCCGCCCGCGCCGCTTCGGATATTACAAAGCTCTTCTTCGCCAACCCGGTCAATCCGCTCACCAATACCCCCTACGGGCGCACCGTTTCCGCCGCCTGCGAGCTCTTCGAGCGAACCACCCGCCGCTACGCCAAGCCTGAATTCGGCCTCGGCGTCACCACCATCGGCAACCAGGCGGTCGCCGTCACCGAGGAGATCGTGTGGGAGCGTCCCTTCTGCCGGGTGATCGCGTTCGAGCGCGACCATGCCATGGCGGCAAGCCAGCCCAAGCTCCTCATCGTCGCTCCCATGTCCGGCCACCACGCCACGCTCCTGCGCGGCACGGTCGAGACCTTCCTGCCGACCCATCAGGTGATGATCACGGACTGGGCGGATGCGAGCATGGTGTCCCTCAGCGACGGCCGCTTCGATCTCGACGACTACATCGACTACCTGAAGGCCATGTTCCGGTCCTTCGGCCCGGATCTCCACGTGATGGCCGTGTGCCAGCCGGCGGTTCCGGTCGCCGCCGCCGTCGCACGGCTCGAGGCCGAGAACGATCCCGTGATTCCGCGCTCCATGATCCTCATGGGCGGCCCCATCGACACCCGCCGCTCACCCACCGCCGTGAACAAGCTGGCGGAGGAGCGCGGCATCGAGTGGTTCAAGCAGCATTGCATCGTGAGGGTGCCGCCGACGCATCCGGGCTTCTGGCGCGAGGTCTATCCGGGCTTCCTGCAGCTCTCCGGCTTCATGGCCATGAACATCGACCGGCACCTCTCCGCCCATTGGGAGATGTTCAACCACCTCGTGGAGGGGGACGGCGATTCGGCCGAGAAGCATCGGGAATTCTATGACGAATATCTCGCCGTCATGGCCCTGACCGCCGAGTTCTACCTGCAGACCGTCGAGAAGGTGTTCGTCCGGCACGAACTGCCCAAAGGCGAGATGATGCACCGGGACGATCCGGTGGATCTCAAGGCCATCCGCCGTTGCGCCATCATGGCCATCGAAGGCGAGAGGGACGACATTTCGGGCGTCGGCCAGACCCTGGCGGCCTTGGATTTGACCCCGAATCTCCCCTCTGACAAGAAACTCTATCACCTGCAGGCCGGGGTCGGTCACTATGGCGTCTTCAACGGTTCTCGGTTCAGGGCTCAAATCGCTCCTCGAATCGTTGAATTCATTGAGAATCAGGGCTGAGAACCGCCTCGAACGGCCGCGTCAAGAGCGCAGGATCGTTCTTGATACGTTCTTGGGAGCGGCAAACGGCTGCGCTGACAGAATCGACGTGAGCGGGCAGATTGCGGACATGAAATCCGCTCTGTTCCGCCGCGTTCCTGCGGACCCACCACATCTGAAAGTCTCCCATGAGGGCCAGTCGTTCAAAGTGGCCCTCAAACGGCGTCCGACCGCCAAACGGATCACGCTGCGCGTCTCCCATGCGACCGGCGAGGTCGTGCTCACGATCCCGGAGCGAACCGATGTGGGCCTGGCGCAGAAATTCGCCGACAGCCACAGCGAGTGGATCGCGAGCCGCTTGGCCAAGGTGCCGGACCGGGTGCTCTTCGAGCCCGGCGCGCTCGTCCC
>DASRWK010000233.1:0-1809 GCA_035776715.1 Microvirga sp. | reverse complement strand
AGGCCGATGAAGAGCGCCGTGAAGGCGAAGTCCGCACCGATGCGCGCCGGATCTCCCATCAAGGAGCCGAGCACGGCCCCGAACGTCGTCGAAAGGGTCCAGTTGGCCCAGAGGACGAGCGCCATCGCCGCCCAATAGGCGCCGGTGACGGGCCGCTCCAGGGCGCGGCGCTCCGACAAGGCCCAGGCCTCGTCCGTCAGGAAGAAGAACGCGATGAAGCGCTGAATGCCCGTGACATGCATCTTCGGCCCGAGCGATGCCCCCATCAGCACGTGACGCGCATTGATGAGCAAAGTCGCAAAGGTGAGCGCCGCAATGGGCGCGGGATAGGCCCAGGCCTCGATGACGGCGAATTGCGCGCCGCCCGCATAGACGAAGGCAGACATCAGCGCGACTTCCAGCGGCGACAACCCCTTGGCGGCGGCGACCGCACCGAACAGGAGGCCGATGGGCACCGCGGCCACGGCCACGGGGGCGATATCGCGCAAGCCCGCGCGGATCTCGCGCTTATAGGTGGGAAAGTAAGGAGCGGATTGGTCCATGGTCATCCTCGTTCCCCCCTTATGGGACGGAGACGAGGATGCGTCTTGGACAAAAGTGCGGTTCACGCCGCGCGATAGGTCCCCGGCGTCACGCCCATGCGCGCCTTGAACACCCGGTTGAGGTGGCTCTGGTCGAAGAACCCGCAGGCGGCGGCCACGTCGCCGGGAGCGTCGCCCCGGCTCAGAAGCCGCGATGCGGCCCTGAAACGCCTGTCCACCAGATAGGCATGCGGCGTGAATCCGGTCTCCTTGGCGAAGGCGCGGATGAAATGGCTGCGCGACAGGCCCGCGAGACGGGCGAGATCGGCCAGATCGACCTCCTGCCCCAGATGCGCGTTCAGGTAGTCGCGCGCCCTAGCGATGCCCTGCGTGCCGTAGCGCAGATCCGGAGCCGCGTCGAGATCCGCCCAGCGGGCGATGAGGCGGCTGAGATAATCGATCAGGCGGCTGTCCTGCTCCATCTCCGAGATCCATTGCCCGTCGCTGGACAGGCAGGCATGGAGCTCCGAATGGGCGAGAGCGAGTTCCGGATCGTCCACCACCGAGCGCGGGAACCAGGGTGCGCGGCTGAGCGGACGCCCCGCCACGTCCTCGGCGATTTCCCGCATCAGCTCGACCGAGGGGTAGAAGGTCCGGTACTCGAAGCCGCCGCCATAGGGTGCGCCGTCGTGAACCTCGTCGGGGCAGACGATCGCGACGCTGCCGGGGCCCGCATAATGCTGCTCTCCGCGATGGAAGAAGGTCTCGCAACCGTCCACGATGGCGGCAACCGCATAGGTCTCGTGGGTGTGGCGGGCATAGGAATACCGGCGGAAGGTCGCGCGCAGACAATCGAGGCCGCGATAGCGCGGCACTCGCCAGAAATACGTCCTGTCGCCCGCAGCCCTCAGGTCAGGCTCGAGCGAAACATCGGGGGTGAGCACCGTCATGGGAGGAAGAATGCCATATGCAAGGGGTCCCTGTCTTGGACGGAAGTCTCAACCCCGTCCGACCAGGGCGAACCAGCCGTCCTCGTCCATGACCTGAACCCCGAGCTCCGCCGCCTTGGCGAGCTTCGACCCGGCTCCGGGACCTGCCACGACGATGTCGGTCTTCTTGGAGACCGAGCCCGCGACCTTGGCCCCGAGGCGCTCGGCCATGGCCTTGGCCTCCTCCCGCGTCATCTTCTCCAAGGATCCCGTGAACACCACGGTCTTGCCGGCCACGGGCGAGGCGGAAGCCGTCGCCTCGACCGGCTCCGGCGTCACCTCGGCGAGAAGCGCGTCGA
>DASRWK010000232.1:0-6861 GCA_035776715.1 Microvirga sp. | reverse complement strand
GCCGGGAAGGGCTTTGCCGTCGTGGCTTCCGAGGTGAAGGATCTGGCGGGCCAGACCGCCAGGGCCACGGAGGAGATTGCGCGGCAGATCGAGGCGGTCCAGGCCGCCTCCCGCGAAACTCTCGTGGCGCTCGGCTCCGTGCAGGCTTCCGTGGACGACCTCGCCGGGGTGGTGTCCGCGGTGGCCGGAACCGTGAGCCAGCAGACGGTGGCGGTGTCTGACATCGCGCGCTCCGTCGCCCAGGTCTCGTCGGAGGCGCAAGCCGGAGCTTCGGCCAGCGAGACCACGGAGAAAGTGGCCGTCCTTTCCCTCGATGCGGCCCGGGCCGTAGCCCATCTCTCCGCCGCGCTGGACGAGCAGGCGGAGCGCCTCGGCCGCGAGATCCATCAGTTCCTCGCCAGCGTCAGGGCCGCCTGACGCTGCGCGGGGAGACTCAGGGGCGGGCGCAGAGACTGCCCATGGCATCCGTTTCCCAACGGGCGATCAGCTTCTCGGAGATCTTTGCCCCGAGCGCCTCGTAGAACGTCTTCGCACGGGCGTTGCCAGGCAGGAGCTCCCATCGGACGGGCATGGCCTTTTCGAGCGCGATCTCGGCCATCCGGCGCATCAACAGGCGTCCGACGCCGCTTCCCCGGGCGCGCTCGGACACGAACAGATCGTCGAGATTGATGAATTCCGATCCGCCCCAGATCGAATAGCGGATCATGTAGCTCAAGAAGCCGATGGCCACGCCATCGGCTTCCGCCAGCAGCACCTTGAAGCGCGGATCGGGACCGAATCCATGCTCGCGCAGGGTGGCTTCGTCGGCCTGGACGGCATCGGAGAGATTCTCGAAAGCCGCCAGTTCCCTGATCAGGCCGAGGATTGCCGGAACATCCTCGATAGCGGCCTCGCGCACGGATACGGAGCTGTTCATCGCTGTCATCTTCGGAATCGGGTGGGCTCTGCATCGATGCTCTAGACCAATCCCGGACCCGCTGTCAGCTCCGCCGCCCATCAGGCCTGTGAACGAGGCTCAGGGCCTGGGTGCCAGTTCCCAGACAAGCTGCACATTGGCGGTGTAGCGGATCGTCGCCGGCGGCACGAGCGGAACGGATTCTCCGCCCTTGGCCATGGAGGCCCGCATTCTCATCTCCGCATGCGGTTCGAAGGGCTGGGCCGAGCCGTCGCGAATCTCGATCAGGCTGCCCAGCGCCACACCGGCGGCGGCGGCATAGATCTCCGCCTGGCGCTTGGCGTCGTGCACGGCAGCCTCGCGGGCCTTGTCGCCGCCTTCCTCCTGACGGTCGAGCCCGAAGGACACGGACTGAAAGGTCATGTCCCCGCTGGCGAGGATCTCGCCCGCGAGCTTCCCGACTCCGTCGAGATCGCGGGTCTTGATCCGCAGCCGGTGGGTGGCCCCGAAGCTCAGCTCGTCCTTCGAATTCCGCGGGAGGTTCATCTTCTCCGTCGGGGGCTCGATCTTGAGCACCTGGAAATTCACGGTCTGGATGTCCTCCCTCTTGATGCCGAGGCTCTGGATGCGCGCGAGCACGCGCTCCGTGGCGGTACCGTTGGCGGCGGAAGCCTGAGCCACCGTGGGAGCCTCGGTTTCGACGCTCACGAAGATCAGGGCGAAATCGGGCTTCAGTTCGGCCTCTCCCGTGCCCATGACGCTGATCGTCGGCTGGCGCGGGGCGGGCGTTTGCGCGAGGGCAGGGGAGGCGAGGCCGAGGGCAAGGCTAAGAGCCGCTGCAAGGGCGAGGCGCATTGCTGAGAATCCTTCCGAAAACAAAAGCTCCGCCCGGAGGCGGAGCTTGATGGGCCAACAATAATTCAGGAGCAATCCTGAGCGGGCGATTAACGGCCCGTCTTCACCCGCGTCCATAGGCGGGTGACGGTGCGCTGCGAGCGCTCGTCATACGCCGTGTTGGTGAAGAGGCGCTTCATGGTGGCCTCGTCCGGATAGATGCCGGGATCGTTGAGGATGTCAGGATCCACATGCTGCTTGGCGGCCAGGTTGCCCGAGGCATAGGACACGTAGTTCGTGTTCATGGCGGCGATTTCGGGCCGCATCATGAAGTTGATGAACTCGTGCGCCTCCGCCACGTTCCTGGCATCCGCCGGGATCACGAAGCTGTCGAACCACATCAGCGCGCCCTCGCGCGGGATCACGTAGGCGATCTCGACGCCGTTCTTGGCTTCCTCGGCGCGGGATTTGGCCTGGATCATGTCGCCCGAATAGCCCACCGCCACGCAGATATCGCCGTTGGCGAGCGCGTTGATGTATTCGGAGGAGTGGAACTTCTGGATGTTGCCGCGGATGCGGAACAGGGCGTCGCCCGCCTTGGTCAGGTCCTCGTTGCGCTTGGAATCCGGGTTCAGGCCTAAATAGGCCAGCACGCCGGGGAAGAGGTCCTCGGGGCTGTCCAGCATGTAGATGCCGCAGGATTTCAGCTTCGAGGCGATCTCGGGCTTCATCACCAGGTCCCAGGTGTTGAGCGGCGCGTCAGGCCCCAGGATCTCTCTCACCTTGTTCACGTTCACGCCGATGCCGGTGGTGCCCCACATGTAGTTCACGGCGTATTCGTTGCCCGGATCGAACACGGCGAGGTTCTTCGTGATTTCCGGCCATTGGTTCGAGAGGTTGGGCAGCTTCGACTTGTCGAGCTTCTGGAACACCTTGGCGCCGATCAGACGCTGCACGAAGGGGCCCGAAGGGACCACGATGTCGTAGCCCGACTTGCCGGCCAGAAGCTTCGTCTCGACGATCTCGTTGTTGTCGTAGGTGTCGTAGACCACCTTGATGCCGGTTTCTTTCGTAAACTCGTCCAGCGCCTTGGGGTCCACGTAATCGGACCAGTTGTAGACGTTGACCACGCGCTCCTGGGCGGTGGCGGCGGTGACAAGGCCGAGGCCCAGAGCAACCGAAGCGAGAAGACGAATCATCAGGGGTGGGAACTCCTCTGGAAAGAGAGAAAAGCCGTGTCCGGCGAGACGCTTACTTGAAGTCCTATTGCGTCCCGCGTCAAGACCGTTCGGGACGGCCGTTCAGGGAAAGCCTCTCGGACAGGAGGAGGCTCCTGGCGCCTTCGCCTCCTGCCTCGTGGCGAGCATGCGCCTCAGGCCGCGCGCTTCACCACGTCGGCCAGCCGCTCCAGACCGGCGTCGAGCGTCGCATCCTTCTTGGCGAAGCAGAAGCGCACCACGTTCTTCACCGCGCCTTCGGCGTAGAAGGCGGAGACCGGGATGGCGGCGACGCCGTGCTCCAGGACGAGGCGGCGGCAGAAGGCGACGTCGTCGGTCTCGCCCAGGGGCGTGATGTCGATGTTGAGGAAATAGGTGCCCTGGCTCGGAATCACGTCGAAGCCGAGCGTTCTCAATCCCGCCGTGAAGCGGTCGCGGCTGCGGGTGAAGTTTGCCCGCATCTCCTCGAAGTAGCTGTCGTCCTTGGCCAGACCGTAGGCGACCGCCGCTTGCAGGTTCGGCGGGGTGGTGAAGGTGAGGAACTGGTGGGATTTCGCCAGCACCTTCAGGATGTGCGGGGCGGCGGCCACGAAGCCCACTTTCCAGCCCGTGAGGCTGAAGATCTTTCCGGCGGAGCCGATCTTCACCGAGCGGTCGCGCATGCCGTCAAGCCCCAGCACCGGCTGGTGCCTGGCGCCGTCGAAGACCACGTGCTCCCACACCTCGTCCGAGATCGCGATGGCATCGAACCTGCGGCAGAACTCGGCGAGCAGCGCAAGGTCCTCGTTCGAGAACACGGTCGCCGTGGGGTTGAGCGGGTTGTTGAACACCACCGCCTTGGTCTTCGGCGAGAAGGCCTTCGACAGGGCTTCCTCGGTCAGCCGGAAATGGGGCGGCTGGAGCGTCACGAATTTCGGCACGCCGCCGGCGAGCCGCACGAGCGGCAGATAGGCGTCGTACATGGGCTCGAAGAGCACCACCTCGTCGCCGGGCTCCACGATGCCGAGGATCGCGCCCGCCAGCGCCTCGGTGGCGCCGGAGGTCACCATCACCTCCGTATTCGCATCGAGGTCCACGCCCTGCCAGTGTCTGTAATGCGCCGCGATCGCCGTGCGCAGCTCGGGAATGCCCATCATCGACGGGTACTGGTTGTACCCGTCGAGCACCGCGTCCGCCGCCGCGCGCCGCACGTCCTCCGGCCCGGGATCGTCCGGGAATCCCTGGCCGAGATTGATCGCACCGGTTTCCCGGGCGAGGCTCGACATGACCTCGAAGACGGTGGTGGGCAGGTTCGCGAACAAACGGTTCATGCCGGTTCCTCAAGCGGTGCGCGGTGATGTGGATGCGTTCGTATCACGGAAGAACGTGAAGATCGAACCCGTAACATAGGGTGACACCCGGCAGCGCTGTTGCTATCCGGGAAGGGACAACACCAGTTCCCTCATGCGTCCGTTCCGGCTGCCCCTCATCCTCGGCCTTGTCCTTCTGATCGGAGGCTTGAGCGCCGCTTCCCTCGTCATCGGGCCTGCCCCGATCGCGCCCTTGCGGGCCCTGACCGCGCTCGTCTCGGATCAGGGCAGCACGACCGTCGTGGTGCGCGACATCCGCCTGCCGCGGACTCTGCTCGCCCTCATGATCGGGTGGATCTTCGGGCTCACGGGAGCGGGTTTACAGGGGCTCCTGCGCAATCCCCTCGCCGACACGGCGGTGTTCGGCGCGCCGCAGGCCGCCGCCTTCGGGGCGGTTCTGGTGATCTATTCGGGATTCGTAGGGGCGCTTTCCTGGATGCTGCCATTCGCCGCGATCCTGGGGGCGCTCGCCTCGGTGGCGCTCGTGGTCGCGGTCGCGGGACGCAGGGCCACCGTGGTGGTTCTCGTCCTGTCGGGTCTGGCGGTCGGGAGCCTCGCGGGGGCCGGGACCTCGCTCGCCATCAGCCTCTCCCCCAATCCGTTCGCCGTCACGGAAATCGTGTTCTGGATCCTGGGCTCCTTCGAGGACCGCTCGATCGTCCATGTCTGGCTCGCGACCCCCTTCATCCTCGCGGCCTCCGCACTCGTCCTGTCCTCGTCGAACGGCTTGCGGGCGCTGGCCCTGGGAGAAGAGACCGCGCGCAGCCTCGGTGCGAATGTCGTGCGCCTGCGGCTTCTGCTGGTGGCGGGTGCGGCCGTCGGCACGGGAGCCTCGGTGGCGGTCGCGGGCTCCATCGGGTTCGTGGGCCTCGTCGCCCCCCATCTGGTTCGCCCTTTCGTAGGGTACGATCCGGCCCGGACCCTCGTGCCTTCCGGTTTGGCGGGCGCGGCGCTCCTGCTCGCCGCCGATTGCGCCGTGCGCCTCATTCCCTCGCAGACGGAGGTCAAGATCGGCGTTCTCACGGCTATCCTCGGCGTCCCGTTCTTTCTCTGGGTGATTGCCCACCGCAAGGCGGAACTCGCGGAGATGCCCGCATGACCGAGCTGAACGCCCGCGGCCTCTCGGTCGATCTCGGGGCACGCCATGCGCTCTCGGGCATCGATCTCACCCTGCGCCCCGGCCGCCTCACCGTGATCGTCGGCCCCAACGGCGCGGGCAAGACGACGCTGTTGCGTGCGCTCGCGGGTCTCCTGAGGCCGACCGAAGGGCAGGTCACCCTCGGCGGGCAGCCCGTGACGCGCATTCCGTCGGCGGAGCGGGCGCGTTCCATCGCCTATTTGCCGCAGGGCGGCAGCGTCGCTTGGCCGCTCCCGGTGTCCGATGTGGTCGCTCTGGGCCGCCTGCCTCACGGCGAGAAGCCCGACAGCCTCTCCTCTCCGGGGCAGGAGGCGGTGAACGCCGCCATTCACGCGGTGGGTCTCGAAGGATTCGGGAACAGGGCCGCGACGGAATTGTCGGGCGGCGAGCGCGCGCGGGTGCTTCTAGCCCGCGCCTTGGCGACGCAGGCGCCGGTGCTCCTGGCGGACGAGCCGGTGGCCGCTCTCGATCCGCGCCATCAGCTCATCGTGCTCGACGTGCTGAGAAACCAGGCGCGGGCCGACCGAACGGTGGCGGTGATCATGCACGATCTGACCTTGGCCGCACGTTTCGCAGATGAGATCATCCTTCTGAATCGAGGGAGGATCGCCGTGTCGGGAAGGCCCGAGACGGTTCTGACGGAGGGGGAACTCGCCGCCCATTTCGGCATTCGGGCCCATGTCTCGCAGGACGCAGGCCGTCTCGTCGTGGTGGCGGATCGCCCGCTTCCGGAGCCCGGGCGGGACGCCGTATGACCGGATCTTTGTAACTTTAGTGCATTGACAAAGGGGTGGGCCGGACCGATACCCCCTCCCTCCAACTGATGGCGAGACAATGAATCGGCAGGATTTCAAGAAGACGCTAATCGTGGTGCATGACCTCGTCATGACGGGCGTGGCCGTCATCGCGACGTTCTTCGTGCGCTTCGAGGGGGTGTTCCTGAACGCCCGCCTGGTTTACCTTCCCGTCTTTCTGCCCCTCTTCGTCGCCTTCGCGGGCGTCGTCTACTGGTTCTTCCATCTCTACCGGTCCAAGTGGCGCTTCGCCTCTCTGCCGGATCTCTTCAACATTTTCCGGGCCTCCACGGTCCTGGCGCTGACGCTGCTGGTCGTCGACTACGTCGTCCTCTCGCCCCAGTTCTACGGCTCCTTCTTCTTCGGCAAGATCACGATCGCCCTCTACTGGCTGATCCAGATGTTCCTGCTGGGCGGCCCACGTCTCACCTTCCGCTATTTCAAGTATGCCCGCTCCCGCCACACGCTCGACCGCGACACGAACACGCCGACCCTCCTCCTGGGCCGCGGCAGCGATATCGAGGTGATCCTGCGGGCCATCGAGACGGGAACCGTCAAGAAGATGCGCCCGAAGGGCATTCTCTCCTATCGCAACGAGGATCTCGGGCAGTCGATCCGTGGCGTGCCGGTGCTG
>DASRWK010000231.1:0-3864 GCA_035776715.1 Microvirga sp. | reverse complement strand
AGGTCTATGCCCGCGCCATCGAACTCGCGAAAAGGGATACATGAGGACGGCGCTCGAGAGACGCCGGGCGACCTTTCTGCGCGGCCATCATGGCGAGTGGATCGCGCTGCTGTTCCTGCTTGCCAAAGGCTACCGCCCGCTCGCGCGCCGCTATGCGGCGGCTGGCGGCGAGATCGATCTCATCGTGACGCGAGGCGACACCATCGCCTTCGTCGAGGTGAAGGCGCGCGGATCGATGGAGGATGCGCTCGCCGCCATCACGGCCACCAAACGCCGGCGCTTCTCCCGCGCCGCACGCGCATGGCTCTCGCGCCACCCTCACGCGCAGGCAAGGACGTTGCGCGCGGATGCCGTGTTCGTCGCGCCGCGACGTCTTCCGCAGCACGTCGTCTCGGCGTTCGAGCTGGAGATGGTTTGAGCAGCCTCATTGACGTCATGCTGCAACACCTGCCGCCATAACAGGACGGCGTGGATCTTAAGCCGCCAGCTTTCGCGGATCCCGCACCGCGTCGCGGATCATGCGCGCCATTTCCTGCACGATGTGATTGCCGCCGCCCTTCGGCAGGTAAAGGTTGACCATGAAGGGCGGAAGCAGCGGCAGGCCCGTCTCCGGGCCAAGCACTTCCAAGTTCGCTGGCACCGTGGAGGCCATCCAGGCCATCACGGCGGTATCGGCGGCAACGGTCGCCACCTGTGCCGGCGTGTTGGTGGAGTCGAACACCGAGCGCCACTCGATTCCCGCCTTCTGCAGGGCCTCGCGGATGGGTGCGCGGAACGCGCAATCGGAGCAGCCGATGGAGACGGGCAGCGGGCGTTTCCAAGGCGCCTCCCCGCCCCGTGCGCCGACCCAGACGAGACGGTCCATCACGAGGTTCTCGCCATCCGCATCGCACGAGAGCTCGGTCGCCATCACGACATCGACCTTCCCGGCCGCGAGCCTTCCGCGCAGCTCGGCGCTCGAACCGCTGTGGAGCGTGATCTGCACGCGCGGATAGTTCCGCGCGAAATCCTTCAGGAATGTGGGCAGATAGGTGGTGATAATGTCGCTGGGGATGCCGAGGCGGATCTCGCCCTCGAACTCGGGCGTCGTCATCTCGGTCCAGATCTCGTCGTTCATGGCGAGCAGACGCTTGGCGCGCCCGAACAGCCGTTCACCCGCCCTGGTCAGGGTCATGCCCCGCCGATCGCGGGTGATCAGCTCCTCGCCCAGGGTCTCCTCGAGGCGCTTGATCTGCTGGCTCACAGCCGCCTGGGTGAGATTGAGGACGGCAGCGGCCGCCGTCATGCCGCCCGTGTCCACCACGGCCACAAAGGCTCTCAAAAGGCTGACGTCGAGATTGTGAGGCATGGCGGTCATCCATAACAAATCATTATTCCCAACATAATGAACATTCGTTTCACTTATGCAAGAGGCGAATCCATACTCTCCTCGTCAACTCATGGAGAGTGTCATGTCGAATTTCTCGAATGTCTGCGCGGAAACCTATCATGAGACTTCGGCAATCCGCGCCTCTGCCCTCTGGAATCTGTTCTCCGCCGTGATGCGAGAAATCCGGATCCGGCGCGCCCTGCGGGAGGTGGGAACCCTGGACGATGCCCTTCTTCAGGATATCGGCCTTGCGCCCGGCGGCATCGAGGACGCCATCCGCCACGGACGCGACCGCTAGGGAGCGAGCACCGTCACGGCAGAGGGCCTGATCGAGAAATGCGCTGGCGTCCGGGTCACGATCTCACCATCCGCGTTGACGGACCTTGGTCTTCTCGTGCGGATGTCGAACTCCTTGGCCCGGATCGCCCGCACCTCGCTCCACGCGCCATGTTCCCCATTGCGGAAGGAGCGCGCCATGAAGGCGAGCTTCCAGGCGCGCTCGAATTCCAGACTGTAGAGATCGAGATGCTGGTCATCGATGGCCGCATCCTTCTCCACTGCGTTGCCGCCGCCGTAGAAGCGCCCGTTTCCGACCGCGATCTGGAGCGTTCGCACCCGCACGGACTCGGTTTCGCTCGTGATCGTCGCGCGAAAAGGCTTGGCCTGGGCCAGAACCCTCATGGCCACGAGCGCATAACCGAGCCGCCCGAAGCGGCGTTTGATGTCCCGGGTCAGCTTTTGCGCCAGTTCCGCGGAAAGCCCGAGGCTCGCCACATTGAAGAAGGGCTGTCCGTTCACCAGGCCGAGATCGATCTTGCGGGTGCGTCCATCGGCGATGACCTGGGCCGCTCCATCGAGATCGAAGGGAATGCCGAGCGTCCGCGCCAGGTCGTTTGCCGTGCCGAACGGCAGGATGCCGAGCGGCAGGCCAGCCTCAATGACCCCGAGGGCCGCCGCGTTCAGGGTTCCGTCTCCCCCGCCCACGACTGCGCAGTCGACTCCGTCCCGATGCTGCACGATCAGAGGCGACAGATCCTCCCGCCGGCTGCATTCCACGTGGACGGGCTCGATTCCATGGGTCTCGAGGGCTTCGATGGCTGCCTGCGCCCGGGCTTCGCCGCTACGGCTCTTGGCATTGACGATGAGGAGGGCGCGGCGTGGCATGATTTATCAGATGTGGAAACCTGGACTTATCCGCAAGGGCCCGGAGAGGCCGCAAGCGGAACCATTCGACAACACTCACCCGGCTTTTTCGTTCATTTCGGCTGGCGCGAGAGTTGCGTTCCTCGGAAAACAGTCCAATAAACCCGCTTCCCCAAGGAGACTTGACCCATGACCCTCACCGTTGCGATCCAGATGGATCATATCAACAGCATCAAGATTGCAGGCGATACCGGCTTTGCACTGCTGCTCGAAGCGCAACGGCGAGGCCACCGGATCCTGCACTACACCCCCGACCGCCTGTCGCTGCGCGACGGCAGTGTGATCGCGATGGTGGATCCGATCCAGGTGCGGGATGAAGAAGGAAACCACTTCACGTCGGGCGAGCAGGAGCGGGTTGATCTGTCGAGTGTCGACGTGGTTCTCATGCGCCAGGACCCGCCCTTCGATCTCGCCTATATCACGGCCACGCATTTCCTGGAGCGCATTCATCCCAAGACCCTGGTGGTGAACGATCCCACGCATGTGCGCAACGCGCCGGAAAAGATCTTCGTCACGCAATTTCCCCATCTCATGCCACCGACGCTGATCTCCCGCGACAAGGCGGAGATCGAGGAATTCCGCCGCGAGCACGGCGACGTGGTGATGAAGCCGCTTTACGGCCATGGCGGCGCCAGCGTGTTCAAGGTCGGGCGCGAGGATCCGAATTTCGGCTCGCTTTACGATCTCTTCTCCAACCTGTTCCGCGAACCCTGGGTCATCCAGCGTTTCCTGCCGAGGATCACGGAAGGCGACAAACGCATCATTCTCATCGACGGCGAGGCCGCGGGCGCGATCAACCGCGTTCCGGCCGCCAACGACATTCGCTCCAACATGGTACGCGGCGGCGCGGCGAAGCCCACCGATCTGACGCCGCGCGAACGTGAGATCTGCGAGACCATTGGCCCCGACCTCAAGCGCATGGGCCTCATTCTCGTCGGCATCGACGTGATCGACGGCAACCTCACCGAGATCAACGTCACCGCTCCAACCGGCATCCGCGCCATCAAGCGTCTCGGCGGACCGGACCTCGCGGTGAGCGTGTGGGATGCGATCGAATCCAAGGTGAAGCGGGTTTGACAACACATTCCCGGTAAAGCGCAGCTTTTTCGGAAAGCTGCGCCCTTCTCCCGCCATGGCTGGGCTCGTCCCGGCCATTCGCATCTTTGAGCCTCATCCCCAAAGAAGGCGTGGATCCCCGGGAAAAGTCCGGGGATGACATGAGGCGTTGTTCAGGCCGCCAGCTCCGCGATCACTGCGTTGAGCACCGGAAAGCCCTTCTCCGTCACGGCAAG
>DASRWK010000230.1:0-5571 GCA_035776715.1 Microvirga sp. | reverse complement strand
GGTGATGCCGGGCGACAACATCACGATGGAAGTGGAGCTGATCGCTCCGATCGCCATGGAAGAGAAGCTGCGCTTTGCTATCCGTGAAGGCGGTCGTACCGTCGGGGCCGGCGTCGTCGCCGCCGTGATGGACTAAACAAGGAAGCCGGGTGGCGGTCATGCCGCCACCTGTCGGCCCGCTCGCAGGAGTGTAGCTCAATCGGCTAGAGCACCGGTCTCCAAAACCGGGGGTTGGGGGTTCGAGTCCCTCCACTCCTGCCAGCGGGTCGACAAGGCGGACGTTTTCGATTAAGAGGCGTCCCCAAGATGGTTTGAACAGGCGGCGCGAGGCTCCGGGCAGCTTCGCGCCCCTTCAAGTTGGGCTCAAGCGTGCCCTTAGGGACGTTCGCAGCCTCTCTCACAGCCTGTGGACGCAAGCAAAATGTCGAAGACGAACCCGTTCGATTTCATACAGCAGGTCCGCTCGGAAGGCGCGAAGGTCACCTGGCCGACGCGCAAGGAGACCATGATCACCACCGCCATGGTGTTCGTGATGGTCGTGCTGGCGAGCGTATTCTTTCTTGTCGTCGATCAGGTGATCGGCTGGGGCGTCCGCTCGGTGATCCTCGGACTTGGCGGTTAAGGGGTGGATGGCATGACGAAGCGTTGGTATATCGTCCACGCCTACTCGAATTTCGAAAACAAGGTAGCTCAGTCGATCAAGGACCAGGCGGCGCAGCGTGGCCTCGAGGACAAGTTCGAAGAAGTCATGGTGCCGACCGAGAAGGTGGTCGAGGTTCGCCGCGGCCGTAAGGTCGATGCCGAGCGCAAATTCTTCCCGGGCTACGTCCTGGTGAAGTGCGACCTGACCGACGAGGTCTACCACCTCATCAAGAATACGCCGAAGGTGACGGGCTTCCTGGGCGCCGACAAGGCCAAGCCGGTTCCGATTCCGGACCGCGAGGCCGAGCGCATCAAGGGACAGGTGGCCGAGGGCGTCGATCACCCCAAACCGTCCGTCAGCTTCGAGGTGGGCGAGCAGGTTCGCGTCTCCGACGGCCCGTTCGCATCCTTCAACGGCGTCGTCGAGGAGGTCGACCACGCCCGGGCCCGCCTCAAGGTGGCGGTGTCCATCTTCGGCCGCGCAACGCCGGTCGAGCTCGAATACGGCCAGGTCGAGAAGATCTGATCCGTTCGAGGGCGGCCCCGAGGGTGCCGCCTTCCGGCTCTCTCCCGAGAGCCTTCATCCGCGGGAGGTCCACCCGGTCGCCAGCCGGGGTCGAGGGGCTGTACCGCGATCTGCAACTTCCGCTCCGTCCGGTTAGGCACCGGGCAAGCGGACCATTGGGAGCAGTCCTATGGCAAAGAAAATTGCGGGCTATGTTAAGCTTCAAGTGCCCGCCGGCGCGGCCAACCCGTCGCCGCCGATCGGTCCTGCGCTGGGTCAGCGCGGTCTGAACATCATGGAATTCTGCAAGGCCTTCAACGCGAAGACCTCGCAGATGGAAAAGGGCATGCCGATCCCGGTGATCATCACCGCCTACCAGGATCGTTCCTTCACCTTCGAGATGAAGCAGCCCCCGGTCTCGTACTTCCTCAAGAAGGCCGCGAAGATCGACAAGGGTTCGCAGACCCCCGGCAAGGGCAGCTCCGTCGGCCGCGTCACCCGCGACCAGATCCGCGAGATCGCCGAGAAGAAGATGGTCGATCTCAACTGCGACACCGTTGAGTCCGCCATGGCCATGATCGAGGGCTCCGCGCGCTCGATGGGCATGGAAGTGGC
The DNA here is from genome assembly GCA_035776715.1 of Microvirga sp. Taxonomy (GTDB): domain Bacteria; phylum Pseudomonadota; class Alphaproteobacteria; order Rhizobiales; family Beijerinckiaceae; genus Microvirga. The sequence goes on along the minus strand of DASRWK010000230.1, from coordinate 3,809 downwards.
GTAAGGAGGGCACGATGGCTAAGGAAGGTAAGCGCATCCGCGCGGCCCGCGAGGGCATCGATGCCAACAAGCTGTATCCGATCCAGGATGCGGTGAAGCTGATCAAGGATCGCGCCAAGGCGAAGTTCGACGAGACCATCGAGATCTCGATGAACCTGGGCGTCGATCCCCGTCACGCCGACCAGATGGTCCGCGGCGTCTGCAATCTGCCGAACGGCTCAGGCCGTACAGTGCGCGTGGCCGTGTTCGCCCGCGGCGCCAAGGCCGACGAGGCCAAGGCCGCCGGTGCCGACATCGTGGGCGCAGAGGATCTCTTCGAGACCGTCAACGGCGGCACGATCGAGTTCGACCGCTGCATCGCCACCCCGGACATGATGGGCCTCGTCGGCCGTCTCGGTAAGGTGCTCGGCCCGCGCGGCCTGATGCCTAACCCGCGCGTCGGCACGGTGACCATGGACGTCAAGAGCGCCGTCGAGGCCGCCAAGGGTGGCGCCGTCGAGTTCCGCGTCGAGAAGGCCGGCATCATCCATGCCGGCATCGGCAAGGCCTCCTTCGACGAGGGCAAGCTCGTGGAGAACATCAAGGCATTCGCCGATGCGGTCTCCAAGGCGAAGCCCACGGGCGCCAAGGGCACCTACATCCAGCGCATCGCCGTTTCCTCGACGATGGGCCCGGGCGTGAAGGTGGATCCTTCGTCTGTCCTCAACGGCTGATCAGGCGATCGTCTGAAGAAACCGAAGCCCGGCGCCCGCGCCGGGCTTTTTCGTCGGTTGGGGTGCTTGACAGGGCCGGCACGGGATACCATGTTGCGTAAATAAATCGCCAGAATCCCTGGAAAAGTCTCTTGGCAATCGAGCTGAGAAGGCTTATTAGAACGCGTTGAGTTTCCAATATATGCCGAGGCTGCGTTTTTGCGCGTGTTTTCGGCTATGAATCCATTCCGGCGACGGAATGGTGACAAGCCGGCGGGTCAAAGGGTAACCTTTGGCGCGTTCCGGCTATGTCCTGTCCGAGACTGCAGGTGCCGGTCCGTCCGGCTTAAATCGAAAGGACCTGCATAGACGGGGAAGCCGAGTTTCATGCCTGGACAACGCAGGCAGCGAGTATCGGTTCGAACCATCTCACCCTTTGCGCCGCCAGGCGCGACAGGGGGACAGGGCTTGCGAGAGCGCCGTTCTGGTGCCTCAGGTGCAGGCCTGGGCCTTGAACGGCAGGTGCAACCGGCGGAGATGTTCCGCCAACCGGAGAGAGCCCAGTGGATAGAGCAGCAAAGCGCGAGCTCGTCTCGACTCTCGACGACGTGTTTTCCAGCACGAGCGTCGTCGTCGTGACCCACTATGCTGGCCTGACGGTCGCCGACATGCAGAAGCTGCGTACGCAGATGAAGCAGGTTGGCGCCACCGTGAAGGTCGCAAAAAACAGCCTCGCCAAAATCGCTCTCGAAGGCAAGGACGTCGCGTCTATCTCGGGCCTTATGAAAGGTCCGACCCTGATCGCTTATTCGAGCGATCCGGTCGCGGCGCCCAAGGTCGCTGTTGATTTCGCCAAGGCTAACGACAAGCTCGTGATCCTCGGCGGGGCAATGGGCGCGACCGCCCTGAACGTGGACGGAGTGAAGGCGCTTGCCACTCTGCCGTCCCTCGATGAACTGCGCGGCAAGCTGGTCGGCCTTATCCAGGCTCCGGCCACGAAGATCGCTCAGCTCAGCACTGCGCCGGCGGCGAAGCTCGCCCGCGTATTCGGGGCCTATGCCAAGACAGGCGAAGCGGCGTGAGGCCGTAACCTCAACCATCAAATCGTTCGAACCGAACTTAAGGAAGTAGAAAATGGCTGATCTTGCCAAGCTCGTTGACGATCTGTCGTCGCTGACCGTTCTCGAGGCTGCCGAGCTCTCGAAGATGCTCGAAGAGAAGTGGGGCGTTTCCGCTGCTGCGGCCGTTGCCGTTGCTGCCGCTCCCGGCGCTGGCGGCGGCGCTGCCGCTCCGGCTGAAGAGCAGACCGAGTTCACGGTCGTGCTCGCTTCGGCTGGCGACAAGAAGATCGAGGTCATCAAGGAAGTCCGTGGCATCACGGGCCTTGGCCTCAAGGAAGCTAAGGACCTCGTCGAAGGCGCGCCCAAGCCCGTCAAGGAAGGCGTTGCCAAGGACGAAGCCGAGAAGATCAAGGCGACCCTCGAGAAGGTCGGCGCCAAGGTCGAGCTTAAGTAATTTTGCGGCCTTCGGGCCGCAGGGTTACCCCCGAGCGATCGGGGCTCAAAAGCACACGGTCCCAAGCATTTTCGCTTGGGGCCGTTGTGTCGTCAAAGAGGATGGGCTTCTTTGGCGACCTTCTCCAGATGGGCTCGCAACGAGCCCGCAATTGTCCAGCGCCGGTGCTTTCGCCGGGCGGCTAATCCAGGGTCCCGATCCCCGGGGTTCTTGATTAGGCGTGTATGAGGAACGAGGTCCAGATGGCCAATACACTGATCGGCCGGAAGCGCATTCGCAAGTTCTTCGGGAAAATCAAGGAAGTGGCGGAGATGCCGAACCTCATTGAGGTTCAGAAGGCATCCTATGACCAGTTCCTGATGGTCGAAGAACCAAAGGGCGGCCGGCCGGAAGAGGGCTTACAAGCCGTCTTCAAATCGGTTTTTCCGATTTCGGACTTTTCGAACACTGCTTTGCTCGAATTCGTGAAGTACACGTTCGAGCCCCCGAAGTACGACGTGGACGAATGCCGCCAGCGCGGCATGACCTTCGCCGCGCCCCTCAAGGTGACGCTGCGTCTCATCGTGTTCGATGTGGACCCGGATACCGGCGCCCGCTCCGTCAAGGACATCAAGGAGCAGGACGTCTACATGGGCGACATGCCGCTCATGACGGACAACGGCACCTTCATCGTCAACGGCACCGAGCGCGTCATCGTCTCGCAGATGCACCGTTCGCCGGGCGTGTTCTTCGACCACGACAAGGGCAAGACGCACTCCTCCGGCAAGCTGCTGTTTGCCGCCCGCATCATTCCCTATCGCGGCTCCTGGCTCGACATCGAGTTCGACGCCAAGGACATCGTGTACGCGCGTATCGACCGCAAGCGTAAGATTCCGGTCACGTCGCTGCTCTATGCCCTCGGTCTCGACGGCGAGGAGATCCTCAACACCTTCTACAACCGCATCGTCTACACCAGGACGAAGGATGGCTGGACCATTCCTTACGATGCGGAGCGCATGAAGGGCTTCAAGGCGACCGTCGACCTGATCGACGCGAAGACCGGCGAAGTCGTGCTCGAGGCCGGCAAGAAGCTGACCGCCCGCGCGGCCCGTCAGCTCGCCGAGAAGGGCCTCACGCATCTGCGCGTGACGGACGAGGATCTGGTCGGCCAATACGTCGCCGAGGATCTCGTCAACCCGCAGACCGGCGAGATCCATGCCGAGGCGGGCGACGAGCTCGATCTGACGGTCGACGCCAAGTCCGGCGATCGCAAGGGCAAGCTGGCGGAGCTCATCGAGCTCGGCTACACCGAGATCCCGGTTCTCGACATCGACCACGTCACCGTGGGTCCGTACATCCGCAATACGCTGGCCATCGACAAGGCTTCCTCCCGTGAGGATGCCCTGTTCGACATCTATCGCGTCATGCGTCCGGGCGAGCCGCCGATCCTCGAGACGGCGGAGGCCATGTTCAACTCGCTGTTCTTCGATCCCGAGCGCTACGATCTTAGCGCGGTCGGCCGGGTCAAGCTCAACATGCGCCTCGGCCTCGACGTCGAGGACACGGTCACCACTCTGCGCCGCGAAGACATCCTCGCCGTCGTCAAGGAGCTGGTAAACCTCA
>DASRWK010000229.1:0-5214 GCA_035776715.1 Microvirga sp. | reverse complement strand
GTTGCCCTGATCCAGCCCCCGCAGGCGAGGTCCGATCGACCGATAGGGTTCGCGCGCAGACGGTTGGGCGCGAAAACCGCGTGATCGGCCACGCGCCCGTCGCTATACTCGCACCGGACACGGTAGATCAGATCCGCCTCGCCCGGCTCGAACGTCACATCGACCTCCTCCAGCAAGGCCGGAAGGGGATAGGCCTCCGAGAGAAAGCGGATCGGATCGGCGCTCTCGTGGATCGGGTAACGAATGGTGACGCGCGCCAGACCGGCCGTGTCGATGTCTTCCAGAAAGGCGTGCACGAGCGGCTTGTAGGCGCTGCGGATGCGCGCCGTCACGCCTGCTTCCGCCAGCAGCCCTTCGGCTCTGCGGCGGGGTTCCTCATCCTCGAAGAGCCACGCCTCTATCATGCTTCCGCGATACTCGCCGTTCCCCCACTCGCGTACGAGCCGGTCGAGAGCGCGTTCAAATCGCCGGTCGAGAAGAACCGTCATTGCACCATCCGCTCAGGCCGCGCCTCGAAGTCCGTCGGCGTCGAGCGCGACCCAATGACCGGGCTCCACCTCACCCATGCGGTGGATGGACGGCTCCTGGCCCACGGGCCGCACCGGGCTCGGGATCTCGCCCTCGATGCGCGGGGGGATACGTGAGATCAGCGGATCGGCGACCGGAACGGCGGAAAGCAGCTTGCGCGTATAGGGATGCTGCGGGTTCTCGAAGATCGCCTGCCGGGGACCGATCTCGACGATCTGGCCGAGATACATCACCGCCACGCGATGGCTGATCTTCTCCACCACCGCCATGTCATGGGTGATGAAGAGATAGGACAGGCCTCTCTTCTCCTGCAGCTCCATGAGCAGATTGACGATCTGCGCCTGGATCGACACGTCAAGCGCCGAAACGGATTCGTCGGCGATGATGAGCCGCGGATCGCTCGCGAGAGCCCGCGCGATGCACACGCGCTGACGCTGGCCGCCGGAGAACTCGTGCGGGTAGCGCTTGGCATGCTGCGGCTGGAGTCCGACGTGTTCCAGAAGCTCGTGTACCCGTCGCTCGATGGCCTTGCGGTCCTTGATGAGCCTATGCACCACGATGGGCTCGGCGATGCTGTATCCCACCGTGTGACGCGGATCGAGTGACGCGAAGGGATCCTGAAAGATGTACTGGATGTCCTGGCGCAGGCGACGTCGTTCGGCATGACTCATGGAGGCCATGTCACGCCCGTCGAAGCGCACCGTGCCGCCCGTCGGCTCGATGAGCTGCTGGAGCGTGCGTCCGATGGTGGATTTGCCCGAACCGGACTCGCCCACGAGAGCGAGGGTCTCGCCGGGAAAAATCTCGAAACTCACCTCCTCCACCGCATGAACGCGGTGCGTCACGCGTCCGAGGAAGGATTTTCCGACATCGAAGCGCGTGGTGAGCTTCTCCACCTGGAGCAGAGGCTTGGTGTAGTCGGCGGTCTTCTGCTCGTGCACGTCGCCGATCTGCTTCGGCGCACCGCCATCCATCACCATGACGGGCGTGCGCTTCGGATAGGGTTGCCCCTTCAGACTGCCGAGACGCGGGACCGCGGAGAGCAGCGCGCGGGTATAAGGATGTCGAGGAGACGCGAAGATCGCGCGCACGGGCGCCTCCTCCACCTTCTCGCCCTTCCACATCACCACCACGTCGTCGGCCATTTCGGCCACGACGCCCATGTCGTGAGTGATGAAGATGACGGCGGTGCCCAGCTCCTGCTGCAGGTCGCGGATGATGTTGAGGATCTGGGCCTGAATCGTCACGTCGAGGGCCGTAGTGGGCTCGTCCGCGATGAGAAGCCGCGGGTTGCAGGCGAGCGCCATGGCGATCATCACGCGTTGGCGCATGCCGCCGGAGAGCTGGTGCGGATATCGCTCGAGCAGCCTCTCCGCGTCCGGCAGGCGCACCTTCTGGAGCAGTTCCTTCGCCCGCAGGCGCGCCTCGCGCACGGTCATCCTCTCATGGAGGAGAAGCGCTTCCTCGATCTGGCTACCGATGGTGAAGACCGGATTGAGCGAGGTCATGGGCTCCTGGAAGATCATGGCGATGTCATTGCCGCGGATCGCCCGGAGCCGGTCTTCGGGTGCCCTCGCCAGATCGAGCGTCCCGCCTCCGTGCTGGTGCAGCAGAATTTCTCCACCGGCGATCTGCCCGCCGGAATAGTCGGTGAGGCGCATGATCCCAAGGCAGGTGACGGATTTGCCCGATCCGGATTCCCCCACGACCGCCAGGGTCTTTCCGGGTCGAACATCGAAGCTCACGTTCTTGACCACGCGGAAGGCTCCCGGTCCCTTGCCGAACGTGATGGAGAGATCACGGACGGACAGGAGCGGCCGAGACGGGCTGGAAGGGAGGTGATCCGGCATTCATGCACTCACGAAACAAGCGATGGCCTTTTGGGGACCGTCACTGAACCTGCTCTTTGTTAGGCGGCCCACTCGCCGCCGCGCATCAACGGCTCGGACGTCCCGTCCTGAGTGATGCCGTCCACGTCGACCTTGTCGGAGCCGATCATCCAGTCGATGTGGATGAGGCTCTTGTTGGCGCCGCGCGAGGCCAGTTCCTCCTCGCTCATGCCGCCGCCGTTGCGGATGCATTTGCTGTAGGCCTGTCCCAGCGCGATGTGGCTCGAGGCGTTCTCGTCGAAGAGCGTATTGAAGAAGAGCAGCCCGCTCTGAGAGATCGGAGACGAGAACGGCACGAGCGCCACCTCGCCGAGGCGGCGCGCCCCTTCGTCCGTGTCGAGCACCTTGTTCAGCACGGCCTCGCCGGTGCGTGCCCCGGCATCCACGATGCGCCCGGCCTCGAATCTCACCTGAATGTCCTGGATCAGGGTGCCGTTGTAGGAGAGCGGCTTGGTGCTGGTCACGTATCCGTCCACGCGATCCTTGTGCGGTGTGGTGAAGACCTCTTCGGTCGGAATGTTCGCGTTGCAGACGATTCCGTTCTTCGCCTTGGCCGAGCCGCCGTTCCACTCGTGCCCGTCCGCAAGACCGACGCGCAGATCAGTGCCGGGACCGCGGAAGTGAAGCGCGGCATAGTTCTTCTCGTTCAGCATGCGCGTGCGCGCCTGAAGGCTCGCATTGTGCTTCTCCCAGGCGGCGATCGGATCGGGCGTATCGACGCGCGAGGCGGCGAAGATCGCCTGCCACAGCCTCGACACCGCCACGTCTTCGGGATCGTCCGGGAACACGGTTCTTGCCCAGGCGGGAGTCGCGGCGGATACGATGGTCCAGTTGATGTCGAAGCCCGCGATCATATTGAGCGCCGGCATATACGCCTTGGAGCGGGCGCGGTTGGCGCGGGACACCTTCTCCGGATCCTCCTTGGCGAGCAGCGACGGATCCTCGCCGACGACGGCCAGACGCGCCGCGCCGTTCCTGAAGGCCGTCGCCATGCCCTCGTAGAGCCAGGAAGCGGCCGTGTCGAAGCCCTCGTCCCGGCCGTGACGGTAACGCATGAGGGTCGCCTCTTCGTCCGAGAAGAGCGTGGTCACCAGAGACGCGCCGGCCTCGTAGGCGTGTTCGGTGATGCGGCGCACCAGGGGCACCGCCTCGAGCGGGGCGGTCATGACGAGTTCCTGGCCCGGCCTGAGCCCCAATCCCACCCGCACGGCCACCTCGGCCAGGCGATCGAGAAGCTGGGCATGGGATGCGGCCTCGATGGGCTCACGGAATTGCTCGTTCATGATGTCATCTCCCGAAGGACAAGGGCTGGACGGAGGCTACACGGCTCGGGAGCGGGCGCAACCTCCAGATTTCACACTCACATATTCTCTGCACGCACGGTGCCAAGGGCCTCCCGGTCGAAAGCGACGCTCTTGACGATCGCCTGAACCGGCAATCCGACCTCGATCCCGAGCCGCTCCATGGATTTTCGCGTCACGCTCGCCACGATGCTGTCGCCGCCGCAAACGAGCGTCACGTCGACGCCGGAGCCCTCCGCCTCCTCGATGGCCACAACCACGCCGGGCAGCACGTTGAGAGCACTGATCCCCTCCGGCACCGTGAGTGACAGGATGATGTCCCGGGCGCGCAGGCGCACCCTCACGGGCGTCCCGACAGGAAGATCGACCCGCGAAACCGTGAGTGTTCCCGCCGCAGCCTGCAGCACGGTCAGGCCATAGGCCTCCTCATGCCGAAGCACGCGGGTTTCCACCAGCGCGCCGGCCTCGACGAGGCCTGCATGCGGAAAGAACTTGGGGTGGCGCAGAATCTCGGAGGCCGGACCCGAGGCGGTGACGCGTCCGTCGTTGAGTACCACGATGGAGGTCGCAAGCCGCGCGATTTCCGATACGGAATGACTGACGAGAACCATCGGCACGCCGCCCTCGTCCCGCAGCCGGTCGATATAGGGATAGATCTCGGCCTTTCGCTCCTCGTCAAGAGAGGCCAGCGGTTCGTCCATCAACAGCAGCTGCGGATCGGAGAGAAGCGCCCGCCCGATGGCGACACGCTGTTTCTCACCGCCGGACAGGGTCGATGGCCAGCGGTCCAGCAGATGCGCGATGCCGAGGAGTTCCGTCACCGCATGGAAATCCGCAACGCGCTCGCGCTTCGGAGTGAACCATCGGCCGAAATGCAGGTTCTGCCGCACGGTCAGATGTGGAAAGAGGCGCGCCTCCTGGAAAACATAGCCGATTCTGCGCTTGTGCTTCGGGACGAAGAGGCCTTCCTGTGTGTCGACGAGAACGCGCTCCTTGACGCAGATCCGCCCCTGCGTCGGGCGCATGAGCCCGCCGATGGCGTTGACGAGCGTCGTCTTGCCCGAGCCGGAAGGGCCGAACAGTGCGGTCAGCCGCCCCTGCGACTGAAAGCGGGCGTCGAGCGTGAAAGCGCCCTGCCGGTGACGAAGATCGACATCGAGGATCATCAGGCGAGGAACCTCCGCCTGACGCGACGCGCCATCCATTCGGACATCCAGAGCGCGGCGATGGAGATCGCAACCGACACGAGCGTCAGGCGCAACGCGCCGCCCTCACCCCCCGGCACCTGCGTGAAGGTGTAGATCGCGGACGGAATGGTCTGCGTCTCGCCCGGAATGTTGGAGACGAAGGTGATGGTGGCGCCGAACTCACCCATCGCCTTCGCGAAGGACAGAACCATGCCCGCGATGATGCCCGGCAGGATCAGCGGCAGCGTCACCACGAGGAACACCCAGACCGGATGAGCACCCAATGTGCCCGCGGCATCTTCGAGCTTG
>DASRWK010000228.1:0-2222 GCA_035776715.1 Microvirga sp. | reverse complement strand
GCCGAAGCGGTGGCCGGCTGAGTTGCTGCGGCGACGTTGGGCTGCACAACCTCGGCAGGCTCTTCCCTCATAGAGGCGAAGGCCAGGGCCGCCGGCGGAGGCTCGATCCTCTCGCGGCCGCTGTCGTCGAGAGCGATCTGCTGCGGGCCCGAGGCGATGCCCTCAGTGCGGCTCACGTAGCCGAGCTTGCTGTCGGTGACGCCGGAGGCATTGGCAAGGGCGGTGCGGAAGGATTCATGGGTGTCGCCGTCATGATAGACGAGCTTGACCGGCTTCACGCCCTTGGCGACGAGCTCTGCCACCTTCTGCTCGTCTTGGGCGCGCTTCTGCGCCACGGCCGAGGCCACCTCGGGGTCGGCATTGAAATGGTAGCGCCGGTTGGTCACCGCCACCTGAACCTCTTCCTTCGTCACCTCGAAGGTATCGGAGCCTTCCTTCAGGTTCTTCCAGAACGCGATGTTCGGATCGAGCCGGTGCTTGGCCAGATTCTCCGCCGTCATCCTGAACGGATAGGACTGGAACTGGAAGGCGCGCTGGCCGCTGGCGAAGGCCTCGCGGGCGATCGCGTAGATCTCGGCGATGTTCTGGTCCGTCATGGCGAAGCAGCCGCGTGAGGAGCACGAGCCGTGAACCATGATGTCCCCGCCGTTGCGGCCGAGGGAGCGGTCATAGGCGTTCGGATAGCCGGTATCGAACGACAGGTAATAGGCGGAGTTCGGGTTCATCTGCGCCGGGGTGACGGTATAGAAGCCCTCCGGCACCTGGCGGTCGCCTTCGCGGGTCTTGGGGCCGAGCTGGCCGGACCAGCGGCAGATGGGATAAGTCTTGAGCAGGGCGTACTTGCCGTTTGATCCTCGCTTCCAGACCTCCAGCTCCGACTCTTTCTTGTAGGCCCGGATCAGGATGGGATCGTCCTTGGACATGCCCTTGGTGGACATGAGCGCCATGGTGGCTGTCGGAATCGGTGCAAGGTGGCGCGTGGAGCCTCGGGCGAGATTGCCGTCCTGGCAGGCAGCAAGCGCGAGCGCCAGGCTCGCGGCCAATGCGATACGCTTCAACATGGGGGACCCCGCATTTCTGATCTGCCGGCTCTATGCCTGACAGTTCCCCTTAATCCCTAAACCGTTAGCCTTAACTGCTGATTACTGCAAGCGGGGCTGTGATGGCGTCATGGTTAAGGGGAGGTAAATGCACCTCTTCGGGGGAATTTATTGCTGAGGTTGCTACCCCGGCGGGGAGACCTCCTCGGAAGAGGGGCGGGGGCGTCGGGGCCTCAGGGCCTCCTCTGACGGAGGGGGCCCGGCCGGAGCCTGCAATGCCCTAGAGCTTGCGGCCGATATTGAGGAACTTCTCGGCCCGATGGTCCCGAATTTCAGCGGGGCCCATGTTGCCGAGGTCGTGCAGCGCCTCCTCGATGGCGTTGCCCGCAGCCTGGATGGCGGCTTCGGGGTTGCGGTGGGCGCCGCCCACGGGTTCAGTGACGATGCCGTCGATGATGCCGAGCCGCAGGAGATCCTGGGCGGTGATCTTCATATTCGTGGCGGCATCCTGGGCACGGGCCGCGTCGCGCCAGAGGATCGAGGCCGCGCCTTCCGGCGAGATCACGCTGTAGATGGCATGCTCCATCATCAGCACCTTGTTGGCCGTGGCGATGGCGATCGCGCCGCCCGAGCCGCCTTCGCCGATGATGATAGACACGTTGGGCACGCCCAGGCCCAGCTGCATCTCGGTGGAGCGGGCGATGGCCTCGGCTTGGCCGCGCTCCTCCGCCTCGATGCCCGGATAGGCGCCGGCAGTGTCCACGAAGGAGAGGACCGGCAGACCGAAGCGGTCGGCCATCTCCATCAGGCGCACGGCCTTGCGGTAGCCCTCGGGGCGGGCCATGCCGAAATTGTGCCGGATGCGGGTTTCCGTGTTGTGGCCCTTCTCCTGCCCCATCACGCAGACCGGCTGGCCCCGGAAGCGGCCGAAGCCCGCCACGATAGCCTCGTCCTCGGCGAACTTGCGGTCGCCGGCGAGCGGCGTGAACTCGGTGATCAGGCCTGCGCAGTAATCGACGAAATGGGGCCGCTGCGGATGGCGCGCGACCAGGGTCTTCTGCCAGGGCGTGAGCTTGGCGTAGAGCTCCTTGAGGGCCGCCGCGGCCTTCTCCTCGAGCCCGGCGATGTCCTCCGCGATGGCGACCGCGTCCCGGCCTTCGGCAAGCGTGCGCAGCTCCTCGA
>DASRWK010000227.1:0-3038 GCA_035776715.1 Microvirga sp. | reverse complement strand
CGCGGCTACTCGTCCCTGCAGATCGGCGAGACCATGTTCGTGTCGGGTGCGACCATGTTCCTGATGGCGCCGGTCGCAGGCATCCTGTCGCGCAAGATGGATCCGCGCGTCATGATGGGTGTCGGCTTCGCCGCCTTCGCCTACGGCACATGGATGATGAGCGGCCTCACCAAGGACTGGGATTTCTGGGAGTTGTTCGTGCCCCAGATCTTCCGCGGCGTGGGTCTCATGATCTGCATGGTGCCCATCAACAACATCGCGCTCGGCACCTTGCCGCCAGAACGCATCAAGAATGCGTCCGGGCTCTACAATCTCACCCGCAACCTGGGCGGTGCGGTCGGCCTGGCGCTCATCAACACGGTTCTCAACAACCGCCTGGACCTCCATCTTCAGCGGCTGCGCGAGAGCGTGAACTGGGGCCGTTCGACGGCGGTCGAGACGCTGAACTCCATGACCCTGAAGTTTCAGTCTCTCGGCACCGATGCAGGCGCCGCGGCGATCAAGACCCTGTCCAACATGGTCAGGCGCGAGGCAATGGTCATGTCCTTTGCGGACGTGTTCCTGCTGCTGACCGTGCTGTTCCTGGGGCTGATCCTCGCTTTGCCCTTCATCAAGAAACCGCGCGCGGCTCCTGCCGGTGCCGGGGGGCATTAGCCTAAACCTCCAAAGACTTCAGCCCGGCTTGAGAGCCGGGCTTTTTTCATGACTTGATCTGGGGACTTTCAGTTTGAGGCGGCGCAGAAGATCATAAACCTCATCCACCGACCGGCAGACCCGGTTCAGGATCACGGGCTGCCGCAACGAGACGTGAATGTGGTTCGGCGCGTAGAGGCGGATGGTGCCGAAGCCCGGAAAGCGCCCGTTGCCGGGGTGCCGGTTGTTCCAGCGGTTGGGCGGGCGTCCGATCCACGGCCTGTAGGTATGCACCGCATCGAGCAGCCGGGCGCATTCTCTGTAGAAACTTTCCTCGAGGGCGTGCTGCTCCGGCTCCATGGCTCGGGTTTACGCCGTCACCCGGCCCGTGTTCCGTCCCTGAAGCGAAGATCATGGGCACGGGCCATAAGGGAAACCTCATGGGACGAAAGAGGGTTGCTGCCGGCTGCGCCGTCCAGTCCCCTTTGCTCACCGGACCATTCGCCGGTCGCCCGGTCCAGTCGCAGGACGAAGAGGCCGCCGTCCCGAACATGCCACTCCGCCTGCCGTTCGGTCTCGAGCTGGGGAGCGTGGCCCTCTTCAGGCCTCCCTTGGTCGGGGCCGCTCGCCACATCCGGTCGTTGCTCCGTGCCGGGCTTCATCTCACCCTCCTCGACACGCATGTGGCGACTCAAGCCTCCCGGGAGAGGCGAGCCTCGTCGAATTCGATCTCGACCTGAGTTCTGTCGCCAAGCGAAGCCCGCGCCGGCCATAGGGTCCGAATATCCTCCGGCAGCGCATGGCGCACCTTCTCCACCTGTCCCTCCGGAAGATGCCGCGTCAGGACAGTGAAGACGGCGCGGGCCGCGTCCTCCGGAGCGATGGGCCGCGTCGACCTCAGGTCTTCGTTGACGCGATGAAGGAACTCATCGAGCGAGCGATACCGTTGCGGTGCCGCAGCAGGATGCCACCGGTCGTAGAGAAGCCCGCGCACGAGAAGCGGCAACTCGGCGCCGAGATGCGCGGTGAGCTCCAGCGGGATCCGGTCGCGCAAGGCGCGCAGAACAGATCCCAGCACATGCCAGGCGACATGCCGGTCGGAACCGAGCGCCTCCATGATTTCCTTGAGCCAGGAATTTGTGGTGTGAAGGGTCCTATCGAAGACTTCGAGACCGGTTGCGCTCATGGCGAACCTCCTTGGTCATCCCATCTGACGGCATTCCCTCATGCGGCAGGCGTCAATCACGCGAGGCCTGGGACTTGGCGCCGGCGTTCGGGTTGCGCTTGTCGGTGGAGGTGACGGGATCTTTCGATCCTTTCGATCCGCCGCTCCATTCCTGAGCATTCTGAACGGGATTGCCGTCCTTGCGATCCGGCGAATGGGCCTTAGGGCTGCCGCTGGCGATCGGGTCGTGCTTGGTATCGGGGGCATCGGGCATCTGGAAACTCCTTCTGCCGATGATCCCGGAACGATACAGGCAGGTGGTTGTTCCAACGCGGCCGTTTCGAAAGTGCGGAATCGAGGCGTGGCGCCGTGGTTCCGCCGGTTCTCAATGCGCCGTGGCGGTCGGGATCATCGCTCCGATGCCTGAGTCCGTGGAGCTGCTCCGGTCGATGGCACATCGGGCCTTTCGGCGGACGTGTCGGCGCTCACCACAACCGACATGCCGGGCGCGAGACGCTCCGCGAGAGGCTGGCCCGGATCGATGGTGATGCGGACGGGGATACGCTGCGCGACCTTCGTGAAGTTGCCGGTGGCGTTGTCCGTGCGGATTACGCTGAACTCCGATCCGGCCGCCGGCGAGAATCGCTCGATATGTCCGGTCAGCTGCGCGTGATCCAGCGCATCCACGGTGAAGGTCACGGGCTGGCCGACTTTCATGCGGGGGATCTGGGTTTCCTTGAAATTGGCGACGATCCAGATCCGCTCCGGAACGACGGACATCAGCTGCGTGCCGGCCGAAACATATTGCCCGACGCGCGCGCCGACCTCGCCGAGCCGACCATCCTCGGGGGCGACGATCCTGGTGTTCTGCAGGTCGATTTCGGCGAGGCGAACGGCTGCCTGGGCCCCCTGTACCGCAGCCTCCAGGGACTGGCGGTTCACGAGCGTGGAGGCGAGTTCCTGGCGGGAGACTTCGAGCGCGGCCTGCGCCTCATGCAGAGAGGCCGTCGCCTGGTCGAGAGCGGCCCGGGCCTGATCGGCCTGGCTTTGCGTGGTGACGCCTCGCTCCAGGAGCGGCTCGATCCGGTTCCAGTTCGCCTCGGCCTGGGTTACGGCCGCCTGAGCTCTTTCGATCCGAGCCTCGCTCGAGGCGATCCCGGCTTCGGCCGAGCGCTGCTTCTGCTCGGAATTGGCCAGGGCCGCCTGCTGGCTCGCGAGCGTCGCCTTTGCCTGTTCCAGC
>DASRWK010000226.1:0-3337 GCA_035776715.1 Microvirga sp. | reverse complement strand
AGTCGCGTCCTCGCGCTTACGGCGATCCTCCTTACTAGCCCCTGAGGGCCGGCGGGGCTTAGCGCCCGGGCGTTCAGGGGTCGAGATCGGTCAGAGCCCAACCCCGAACGCGCCCGCGAGGGCAACCTTCTTCGAAAGCCTCCTCCATGACCCAATCAGCTCAAACGCCCGCGCCGGCTTCGCCGAAACAGCGGGTCATCATCTTCGACACCACCCTGCGCGACGGCGAGCAATGCCCCGGCGCGACCATGACGCTGGAAGAAAAGCTCGAGGTCGCAGCCGTGCTCGACACGATGGGCGTCGACATCATCGAGGCGGGCTTTCCGATCGCCTCCAACGGCGATTTCGAGGCCGTCGCTCTCATCGCCGAGCAGGTGAAGAACGCGACCGTCGCCGGTCTCGCCCGCGCCATCTCGGCCGATATCGCCCGCGCCGGCGAGGCCGTGCGCCATGCCAGGAAGCCGCGCATCCACACTTTCGTGTCCACCTCGCCGATCCACCTGCAGCATCAGATGCGCAAGTCCGAAGAGGAGGTGCTGGAGATCATCACGGCCACGGTGGCCCAGGCGCGCAACCTCGTCGAGGACATCGAGTGGTCGGCCATGGACGCCACCCGCACGCCCATCGATTATCTGTGCCGTTGCGTGGAAGCCGCGATCAAGGCGGGCGCCACCACCATCAACCTGCCGGACACGGTCGGCTACGCCACGCCCGACGAATACCGTTTCATGTTCCGCGCCGTGCGCGAGCGCGTGCCGAATGCCAACAAGGCGATTTTCTCCGCCCATTGCCATAACGACCTGGGCCTGGCCGTCGCGAATTCGCTGGCGGCTCTTGAGGGCGGTGCACGTCAGATCGAGTGCACAATCAACGGTATCGGCGAGCGCGCGGGCAATGCGGCTCTCGAAGAAGTCGTGATGGCGATCAAGACCCGCGGCGACGTGCTGCCCTACGAGACCGGCATCGAGACGACGATGCTGACGCGCGCATCCAAGCTCGCGTCCGCCGCCACCTCGTTCCCGGTGCAGTACAACAAGGCCATCGTGGGCCGGAACGCTTTCGCGCACGAGAGCGGCATCCATCAGGACGGCATGCTGAAGAATGCGCAGACCTACGAGATCATGACGCCCGAAAGCGTCGGCGTGACCAAGACCTCCCTGGTCATGGGCAAGCATTCGGGGCGTGCGGCCTTCCGCAACAAGTTGGAGGAGCTGGGCTATCAACTGGCCGACAACCAGTTCCAGGACGCGTTCGAGCGCTTCAAGGATCTCGCGGACCGCAAGAAGCATGTCTACGACGAGGATATCGAGGCGCTGGTGGACCAGAACATCGCCACCGCCCACGATCGTATCAAGTTGGTCTCGCTCTCGATCGTGGCCGGAACGCGCGGCCCGCAACGCGCCACCATGCGCCTGCAGGTCGATGGCAAGACCATGATCGAGGAGCAGGAGGGCAATGGTCCCGTGGACGCCACCTTCAACGCCATCAAGGCGCTGGTGCCGCACGAGGCCGAACTGGAGCTCTATCAGGTGCACGCGGTGACCGAAGGCACGGATGCGCAGGCCGAGGTCTCCGTGCGTCTCTCCGCCGATGGCCGCAGCGTGACCTCCCGCGCCGCCGATCCCGACACCCTGGTAGCCTCAGCGCAGGCCTATCTCGGCGCGCTCAACAAGCTGTTGAGCCGGGGCGCGAGCCTTCACGCGCAGCACGCGGCGGAATAAGACGAGCACCCCGTCCTCCCCGGGCTCGTCCCGGGGATCCCCGCCCTTGCTGGCAGTGGTTCTCACGACGTGGATGGTCGCAACAGGTGCGGCCATGGCGCACCGAGCGTCTCCTCTTAATCCGGCACGGGAATCGGGCTCTGCGGCTTGATGGTCGAGAGCACGAAGCTCGAGCGGACGTCCGCGACGCCGGGCAGCGTGAGCAGGCGGTTCATGGTGAACTCGCCGAAGCTTTCGATGTCCCGGGCGACCGCATGAACGATGATGTCCACCTCCCCGGCAAGGGCGTGACAGGCGATCACCTCCTCGTAGCCTTTCAGCCGGTCCACAAGCCGGGTGCGCCAGCCGGGCTCCGATTGCTCCAGCTTGATGAACACGAAGGCCTCCACCTCAAAGCCGAGGGCCTTCCGGTCGACCATGGCCCGATATCCCTGAATGATCCCGTCCTCCTCCAGCGCCTTCAGGCGCCTCAGGCAGGGGGAGGCTGCGAGCCCCACCTTCTCGGCCAGGGTGGAGTTGGGAATGCGCCCATTCCCTTGAAGGGTGCGCAGGATCCGGCGGTCGGAGGGGGAGAGGTGACGCTTCATCGAAAGCTCGCGGACTGAGGCCTTCAGGTCATTTTATGACCGTTTGGCCATCAATCCAGGCCGTGTTCGTCGGAAAATGACCTGATGCGAGTGCTATCCTTGGGTCATAAGAACGACGGAGGAAGCGCCATGAACACGGCCACCGGCAGCGACGATCCGCGCGACTATATGCGCGATCAGGGCTTCGAGAACTATACCGAGACCGATCATGCCACCTGGAGAACGCTGGCCAAGCGCCAGCGGGAGCTCCTCAAGGGCCGCATCGTCGAGCAGTTCCTGGAAGGCCTCGACCGTCTCGGCATCGGTGAGGAGGGCATTCCCGATTTCCGCGTCATGAACCAGCGCCTCAAGGCGGCGACGGGCTGGGAGGTCGTGGCGGTGCCTGGATTGATCCCGGATCTCGCCTTCTTCCGCATGCTGGCGAACCGCCAGTTCCCCGCAGGCTTCTGGATCCGCAAACCCGAGCAGCTTGACTATATCGAGGAGCCGGACATCTTCCACGACGTGTTCGGCCATGTGCCGCTGATCATGCAGCCGGTCTATGCGGATTATCTCGAAGCCTACGGCAAGGCCGGACTGGTGGCCTCCGAGCATGGGGCCCTGAAATTTCTGGCGCGGCTCTACTGGTACACGGTGGAGTTCGGCCTCGCCCAGACGCCGGAGGGGCTGCGCATCGTCGGCGCCGGCATCGCCTCGTCGCCCGGCGAGACAATCTTCGCGCTCGTGAGCCCGTCGCCGAACCGGGTCGCCTTCGATCTGGGCCGCGTCATGCGCACCCTCTACCGCATCGACGATTATCAGGAGACGTATTTCGTGCTCGACGGCGTCGAATCATGGCCGAGCCTCGACCCCGACCGGCTGATTCCGTTGTGGAAGGAATTGGCGGGACGGGAGGAGATCGAGCCCGGCCGGATCCAGCCGGAGGACCGGGTTCTGACACAGGGTGACGGCAGCTATCACAGCGGCAAATCAAAATCCGCCGCTTGAGGAAAAAACCTCTCCACATGGGGTAGACAGGGGCCGTACGGT
>DASRWK010000225.1:0-2116 GCA_035776715.1 Microvirga sp. | reverse complement strand
TCGGCGTAGAACAGGTGGTAGGCGCTGACGTCGTCCTGGTTCACGGTCTTCTTCACCAGCCGCAGCCCGAGCGTCTTGGTGTAGAAGGCATGGTTGCGCGGCGCGTCGCCGGTCACGGCGGTGAGATGGTGGATGCCGGTGAGTTGCATGGTCGGTGTCCTTGTCGGGCAGGCCCGAAAGCCTGCCCTGCCGGAGTGCGTCAGAGTTGGTCGATCCAGGCCTTGGTGAGTGTCACGTCCGCCTGGGACAGCCCGTGGCCCGCCGGGAGCATGCGGTGCTCGACCGCGGCCCCTGCCGCTTGCAGGAGGGATGCCAGCCGCCTGGCATTGTCCGCCGGCACGATGGGGTCCGAGGCGCCCGAGAGGATCAGCACCGGCTTGCCGGCGAGGTCGACGGCGGGCGGATCCTGGAGCGGCACCATGGCCCGCAGCAGGGCGGCACCGGCGAGGGCCTCCGGCCGGAGCTTCAACACGGCCGCGGCGATGTTGGCCCCGTTCGAGAAACCGACCGCAATCGGTGCCGCGAGGTTGTACGAGTCCCGCGCTTCGGCGATGAAGTCGGCGAGCTCGTGGGCGCGGCGGCGGACATCCTCCTCGTCGAACACGCCCTCGCGCAGACGGCGGAAGAAGCGCGGCATGCCGCCCTCCAGCACCTTGCCGCGCGGGGAGAGCTGAGCGGAGCCCGACGAGAGCATCTGCCCGAGTGGCAGCAGGTCGTCCTCGTTGCCGCCTGTGCCGTGCAGCAGCAGGAGCGGCGGACGGCCCGGCTCCGTGGCCGGCTTGAAGCGATGGATGAACGAGAGTTCGGTCGTGGTGCTCATGGGAACCTCGATCAGGGTTTTGTCAGCCCTGGCAGTGCGGAACGGGAAAGGGTCCCTGCCGCCCGTACGGGCCAGGCGGCAGGGTAGTCTTGAACCGGGTCAGGCGACCTTCGGCAGGACGGCCTCGATCGCCTCGCGGCTCGGCTCCAGGAAACGGGGCAGCTTCAGGACTTGGCCGAGCGACTCGGCCGGTTCGTCGACTGCGAAGCCGGGATCGTCGGTGGCGATCTCGAACAGCAGGCCTCCGGGCTCGCGGAAGTAGACCGCCCGGAAATAGTCTCGGTCCTTCTGCTCCGTGGCGTGGATGCCGTGGTTCTCGGCGAGCTTCCGGACCATCTCGGCCTGCGCCGCATCGTCCGCGGCGCGGGAGGCGACGTGGTGGACGGTGCCCGCCCCGGGACGTCCGCGCAGGAAGCCACCCGCCTCGCGCAGATCCACGATGCCGCCCAGCGCCGTGTCACCCGCCTTGTAGCGGACGAGGGAACCTTCGCGGCCGATCTCCGTGAAGCCGAAGACATCGGTCAGGATCGCGCCGGTCGGAGCGGCCTTGTCCAGCAGCAGGCTCACGCTGTGAAACCCGCGGATCGCGTGCTCGGCCGGGATCTCGCCGGTGCCCCAGGCAGGTTCGGTCTCGATGCCCGGCACCGCCACCAGCGCCAGGCGCATGCCGTCCGGATCCTTGAAGGCAAGAACGGTTTCGCCGAAGCGCTTTTGCGGCACTTCATGCGGCACGCCCTTCTCGACCAGACGGTGTGTCCAGTAGCCGATGGAACCTTCGGGTACCCGGAAGACCGTCTCCTGGGTCTCGCCGACGCCGAGCCTGCCCGGGGCGGCATGTTCCCATGGGAAAAAGGTCAGGATCGTGCCGGGCTGCCCGGCCTCGTCGCCGTAGTAGAAGTGATAGGTGCCGGGGTCGTCGAAGTTGACGGTCTTCTTGACCAGGCGCAGGCCGAGAACGCGGGTGTAGAAGTCGAGATTGCGTTGGGCGGGTCCTGCGATGGCCGTCACGTGATGGATGCCGTTCTTGCGCATTGTCGTGTCCTTTCATGGGGCAACCAGAACCCCGGTGTTGCTCCAGAGATAAGCGGGTTTAGTCCCCGCGCCATGTGATTTCGATTGCGCTGACGCAATATGATGATTGCTTGACGGTCAGTTGCATTGCATGAATGAAAGGAACAGGTTGGTCGCAACGGACCACTCCCGGTCCTGGAGACAGACCCATGATCGACAATCGCTTCGCCCCCTACGGTGCCTTCGCCCTGCGTGCCGGCCTCGGCATCATGTTCATCGCCCACG
>DASRWK010000224.1:0-3939 GCA_035776715.1 Microvirga sp. | reverse complement strand
ACGATCAGCGCGCGCAAGTCGGGCGTGACCTCTGGCCTCACGCCGAACCAGCGCTCGAAACCGGGCACAGCCTGGTGCAGCAGCATTCCCAGACCGTCGACCGTCCGCAGGCCGTGGGCCTCGGCGGCGGCGAGCAGCGGCGTGCGCAAGGGAACATAGACGATGTCCGTGACGATGGCGCGGCCCGGCGCCCGGGCGAGATCGAGAGTGAGGGGAGGCTGGCCCGCCATGCCGAGCGACGTGGTGTTGACGATGAGCTGCGCTTCGGAGAGCGCGCGTCCGAGATCCTCCCAGGCGAGAGCCTCGAGCTTCACGGGGCCGTGTCGCTCGAGACCGCGCACCAGGTCCTGCGCCTTCGAGAGGGTGCGGTTTGCGACGAGAATTCGCTGCAGCGGGCGATCCTGCAGGCCCGCGACGATGCCGCGCGCCGCGCCCCCCGCGCCCAGAACGAGCGCGGTATCCACATCCTGCTCCCAGCCCGTCCCCAGATTCAGGTCGAGATTGGCCATGAAGCCGGTGACGTCCGTGTTGTCGCCCCACAGGACGCCGTTCTCGACCCAGAGCGTGTTCACGGATCCCAGGCGCTCCGCGCGCTCGGTCCTGCGCGCGACACCCGCGAAGGCCGCCTCCTTATGGGGGATCGTGACGTTGCCCCCGGCAAAGCCGCGCTCATGAAAGGTCCCGAGAAAATTCCCGAAATTCACAGGTTCCACGTCAATCCGCTCGTAGGAGCCGCTGATCCCGTGCTGCTTCAACCAGTAGCCGTGGATGAGCGGCGAGCGGGAATGCTTGATCGGATGGCCGACGATGAAGGCCTTTGTCATGGTCGTGTGGTCCTAAAGAGAAAGGCAGCCGAGGCGGCGCAGCGCTGACAGGAGCGGGAGCAGGGGAAGCCCCAGGATAGTGGAGTGATCGCCTTCCACCGAATCGAACAGATGAACTCCCAGGCCCTCGTAATGATAGACGCCGACGCTGTGGAGCACAGCGGGACCCGCGAGGTCCAGATAGAGATCGATGGCTTCGTCCGTGAGCGGCCGCATGGCGAGGGTGGCGGTCGACACGAAGCTCTCTACCACACCGCCGCCGATGGCGAGCGCCCCGGCAGAATGAAGGGCGTGGCTTTTTCCGGAGAGGGCCTGAAGCTGGCGGCGCGCGGCGCCGCGGTCGGCGGTCTTGTGGAACACGGCCGAACCGCAGGCGAGAACCTGGTCTGCCCCGAGCACGACGCGCTCCGGATGGCGGCGGCTCACGGCGAGCGCCTTCTCGGCGGCCAGGCGCGCCGCCAGCGCCGGCGGATCGAGGCCCTCGCTCCGGGCCGCTGTCTCGACCGCCCTTTCGTCGACGTCCGAGGCCTGCGTTTCGACGGAGAGCCCCGCGCTCACGAGCAGCGCCAGGCGCGTCGCGCTGGTGGAGGCGAGGAGCAGCTTCTCCGATGCGGTCCAGAGAGTGGGCATGGTCTACTCCGCGATGAACTTCATGCGGTGGTCGCGGTAGAGATCGAGAATCGCAGCCGCGGTCTCCTCGATGGAGCGCCTCGTCACGTCGATCACCGGCCAGCCGTGGCGTGCGAACAGCCGCCGAGAGGCCGCGATTTCCTCCGCGACGGCTTCGCGGTCCACATACGAGGTGTCGTCGTCCGCGTTCAGGCTGAGCAGGCGGTTCTGGCGGATCTGCACGATCCGCTCGGGCGTCGCGACGAGGCCCACGATGAGAGACTTTCTCGCCGCTTCGAGCTTGGGCGGCATGGGCATGCCGGGAACGAGAGGAAAATTCGCCGTCTTCAATCCGCGATTGGCGAGATAGATCGCCGTCGGCGTCTTCGAGGTCCGGCTCACGCCCATGAGGATCACGTCCGCCTCGTCCAGATCCTCGGGCAGGTGCCCGTCGTCGTGGAGAAGGGTGAAGTTCATGGCGTCGATGCGTTTGAAATATTCCGCGTTCAGCATGTGCTGCGCGCCGGGCCGGGCGGTGGAATGCGTGCCGAGATAGGAGGAAATCATCTGGTGCACGGGTTCGAGCACGGAGAGATAGGGAGATCCGGTCGCGCGGCAGACCTCCTCGAGGCGGCCCGTGAGATCCTTGTC
Source organism: Microvirga sp. (assembly GCA_035776715.1). GTDB lineage: Bacteria > Pseudomonadota > Alphaproteobacteria > Rhizobiales > Beijerinckiaceae > Microvirga. Next base: position 1,855 of record DASRWK010000224.1, on the reverse strand, counting down.
CACGAGAGTATAGAGCACGATGCCGGGAGCGCTTTCGATCTCGGTCAGCACGCGCTCGAGCTGCGTGGTGGAGCGCACCAGCGGATAGACATGCTCGATGGCGGCGACGCCCTCATATTGCGCGACCACCGCTCGGGCGACGGTGATCAGGGTCTCGCCCGTCGAGTCGGAGACGAGATGAAGATGGAAGTAGCTGCGTCCCGGCACGACGGTTCTCCCGAGCATCGGACCTGAAAGTGGTTCGCACTTTCGGGGCCCATCCGGTGCTCTCTGGTCAATCGGCGCATCGCCTTATGCGGACCCGAAGGGCCGCGTCAGCGAAAACCGGGTCCACGTTTCCGCACGATGCGCAAAGGAGTCGATAGATGTGGATAGAACGGCTCCTGTCCGAGGTCCAGGGCAGGGGCCTGTGATCTGTCGCTATGGCCATCAACAGGGGAGCTTCCTGTGTGAGCGCGAATTCCCGCGTTTGGGAGAATCCGGCACGAATCACCCCGGGAGCCGGCGTTAAGGTTCCGTTCAACTTCATTAACGGGCTGTTAAGGTTTAAGAATTCCGAAAGGATTGTGGCAGGGCGGCCCGATCCGTTAATGAACACTTAACGGGATGCCCCGTGTGGAAGGGTTGTGGACGGGGTTGCGGCTTTGTGATTCACGGCCCAAGAGAAACATCAGATTCTTAGATTCAAAGATTATTCTTCTTAGAGAGGGCCTGTGAGCGAGCGTCCCACCAAAGCGATCCTCCGCGTGCTGAACGGCGAACCGGTCTGGCCTCTGCCGGTCTGGATCATGCGCCAGGCCGGCCGCTATCTGCCGGAATACCGGGAGACCCGGAAACAGGCTGGCTCCTTTCTGGACCTCTGCTACACGCCGAGGCTTGCCGAGGAAGTCACGCTTCAGCCGATCCGCCGCTTCGGCTTCGACGCCTCGATCCTGTTCTCCGACATCCTGGTCATCCCCCATGCGCTCGGCCAGGACGTGCGCTTCGTCGAGAACGAGGGTCCGAAGCTCGATCCGGTGAGCTCCGAGAAGGATCTTGCGAAACTCGCCGACGAGCTGCCGCTTGAGCGGCTCGATCCGGTCTTCGAGACCCTGGACCGCCTGAGCAAGTCCTTGCCGGAGGAAACCACCCTTCTGGGCTTCTGCGGGGCGCCCTGGACGGTCGCGAGCTACATGATCGCCGGCAAGGGGACCCCGGATCAGGCGCCCGCCCGGCTCACCGCCTATCGTGACCCGGTCTTCATGGACGCGCTCATCGAAAAGCTGGTGCAGGCCTCCACCGCCTATCTCATCCGCCAGATCGATGCGGGCGCCGAAGCGGTCCAGATCTTCGAGAGCTTCGGTGCGGCGCTTCCGCCCGCTCTCTTCGACCGGCTGTCCCTCGACCCGATCCGCCGCATGGTGGAGGGTCTGAAGGCCGCGCGGCCTCAGGCCAAGGCGATCGTGTTCGTGCGCGGCGGCGGCGCGAACCTTCATCGCTTCGCCTCGGCCGGGATAGGCGATGCGCTGGCGCTGGATTGGACGCTTGATCCGGCTCTGGTGCTGCCAACCCTGCCGGGCACCGTCGCAACCCAAGGCAATCTCGATCCGCTCGCGCTGATCGCCGGAGGGGAGCCGATGGAACAGGGGATCGACCACATCCTCGGGGCGGTGCGCGGCCGTCCGCACATCTTCAATCTCGGCCACGGCATCCTGCCGGAGACGCCGATCGCCCATGTGGAGCAGATGATCGCTCGCGTGCGGGGGGCGTGAAAACCATGCTGTATCTCTGGCTGAAAGCGTTCCATGTCATCGCCGTCATCGCCTGGATGGCGTGCATGCTCTATCTGCCGCGCCTCTTCGTCTATCACTGCGAG
>DASRWK010000223.1:0-7329 GCA_035776715.1 Microvirga sp. | reverse complement strand
GGCCATCCCATCAGCCGCCAGCTCGGCACACGGTCGATCGTGCTCGTCGGTCTCATGGGCGCCGGAAAAAGCACGGTGGGCCGCCGACTGGCCCAGACGCTCAAATTGCCTTTCCGCGACGCCGATCACGAGATCGAGGCGGCCGCCGGCATGACGATTCCCGACATTTTCGCCATCCACGGCGAGGAGCACTTCCGAGACGGAGAGCGCCGCGTCATCGCGCGACTGCTCCAGGAGGGGCCCATCGTCCTGGCCACCGGGGGCGGAGCCTTCATGAATGCGGAGACCCGCCAGAACGTTGCCGAGCACGGGATTTCGGTGTGGCTGAAGGCCGATCTCGATATTCTCATGCGCCGCGTCCGCAAGCGCGACACCAGGCCCCTCCTGCGCAACCCCGACCCCGAAGGTACCATGCGCCGGCTCATGGACATCCGCTATCCGGTCTACGCCCTGGCGGACCTGACCATCGATTCGCACGAGGCGCCGCACGACCGTGTGGTCGCCGATATCATCAAGGCCCTCGGCGCATGGCTCGACAAGGAGAAGCAGGGGAATGTCGAATGAGCAGCGTACCGGCTCAAACCAGCACCGCATCCGTCATGACGGTTCCGGTTCCCCTGGGGGACAGGGCCTATGACATCCTGGTCGGACGCGGTCTGATCGAGACGGCGGGGTCCCGTATCGCGGCCCTCGGCGCCCGCGCCGCCGCCATCGTGACGGACGAGCATGTGGGCCCGCTCTATGCAAAGACCCTCGGCCATTCTCTCGTGGCGAACGGCTTGCGCAACTCGGTGATCACGCTTCCACCGGGCGAGGCGACGAAATCCTACGCCAGCCTGGAGCGGGTATGCGATGCGGTGCTCGAAGCCAAAATCGAGCGCGGCGATCTCGTGGTCGCTCTGGGCGGCGGCGTGATCGGCGATCTCGCAGGCTTCGCCGCCGCAGTGGTGCGCCGCGGCGTGCGCTTCGTACAGGTGCCGACCACTCTGCTCTCGCAGGTCGATTCGTCCGTCGGCGGCAAAACCGGCATCAATTCGCGTCATGGCAAGAATCTTGTCGGCGCCTTCCACCAACCAAGTCTCGTGCTGGCCGACACGAGCCTGCTCGACACGCTGCCCGCTCGCGAGATGCGCGCGGGGTATGCGGAGGTGGCGAAATACGGACTGATCGACGATGCGCGCTTCTTCGCCTGGTGCGAAGCGAACTGGAAAGGCATCTTCGATGGAGGCCCGGAGCGCGACGAAGCCGTTGCGCAAAGCTGCCGCGCCAAGGCCGCCGTGGTGGTGCGCGACGAGCATGAAACCGGCGACCGCGCGCTGCTCAACCTCGGCCACACCTTCGGCCATGCGCTTGAGCGGATCACGCGATACGATTCCACGCGTCTCGTCCACGGCGAGGGCGTTGCCATCGGCCTCACTCTCGCCTTCCGCTTCTCCGCCGCCCTCGGACTCTGCCCGCTCTCCGACGCCGAGCGCGTCGAGGCCCATCTGAAGAGCGTTGGACTTCCCACACGCCTGTCCCATGTACCGGGAGGATGCGGCACGGTCGAAGAGCTTCTGGACGCCATGGCACAGGACAAAAAAGTGAAGGGCGGATCGCTCACGTTCATTCTGGCAAGAGGCATCGGGCAGAGTTTCATCGCCCCGGGCATCGAAGCGGAGAAAGTGCGCACCTTCCTGACGAGTGAAATCGACGCATCTTGACCATGATTGAGGAATCATCTTCCGGCGACCTCTGGTTTGCAGCTCTGGTCGTCGCCTTCTGTCTTCTGCTGTCCGCCTTCTTCTCGGCGAGTGAGACGGCCTTCACGGGTGCGTCCCGGTCCCGCATGCTCATGCTGGAAAAGGGCGGCGACAAGCGCGCCCGCCTGGTGAATCGCCTCCTAGAGATGCGCGAGCGCTTCATCGGCACCGTCCTGATCGGCAACAATATCGTCAATATCGGCGTCTCGGCCTTCGCCACCAGCGTGCTCGTCGCGATCTTCGGCGACGGAGGCGCGCTTTATGCGACCGCAATCATGTCGGTGCTGGTCATCGTCTTCGCGGAGGTGCTGCCGAAGACTGTCGCCATATCGTCGGCCGACACTGTCTCCCTGGTTCTTTCGCGACCCATGTCCTGGGTCGTAGCGCTGCTCGGGCCTCTGGCGATCGCCATCGAGCGCCTGGCGCGCCTGATGTTGCGCCCCTTCGGAATTCGGATCGGAGAGAACACGCCGATCCTGTCCGCGTCGGAGGAAATCCGCGGGCAGGTCGCCCTGCTGCACAAGGAGGGCGGCGTTGCGAAGATACAGCGGGACATGCTGGGGGGCCTGCTCGATCTGGAGGACCTCACCGTCTCCGAGGTCATGGTCCACCGCACGAAGATGCGCACCATCAATGCGGATCTTTCATCGGAGGAGATCGTGCGGGAGGTGCTCTCCTCTCCCTATACACGCATGCCGCTCTGGCGCGGAAGCCAGGAGAACATCGTCGGAGTCCTTCACGCCAAGGACCTGCTGCGCGCACTCGACGCCGTCGGCGGGGATGCCAGCAAGCTCAAGGTCGAGGCGATTGCCCTGGAAAGCTGGTTCGTGCCGGACACCACATCCCTGCGCGATCAGCTCAAGGCGTTTCTTGCCAGGAAAACCCACTTTGCACTGGTGGTGGACGAGTACGGTGAGGTGATGGGTCTCGTGACCCTTGAAGACATCCTCGAGGAGATCGTCGGCGACATCAAGGACGAGCATGACCTCTCCGTGCAGGGCGTGCGCCCCCAGCCGAACGGCTCGGTGAACGTGGATGGATCTGTCCCGATCCGCGACCTCAACCGCGCCATGGACTGGAACCTGCCGGACGAGGAGGCCACCACCATCGCGGGCCTCGTGATCCACGAAGCCCAGACGATTCCCGACACGGGGCAGATCTTCACCTTCCACGGATTCCGGTTCCAGGTGTTGCGCAAATCGCGCAACCGCATCACGGCGCTCAGGATCACGCCTCTCGCCCTGATACGCAGAGAGGGCTGACTCACGTCTTCAGAAAATCGAGCAGCGCCCTATTGACCCTCTCGGCTTCCTCGAGATGGACCCAATGGGTCGCCTGCTGGAGAGGCATGGCCCTGCCCTGGGCGCAGAGTGCCAAGCTTTCCTTGCAAAGTCCGAATTCCAGGAACCGGTCCTGCATGCCCCAGATCGCCAGCACCGGCATTGTGAGCTTGCCCGATGGGTGATGAGGCGGCCGGAGCGGCAGCGCGCGATACCAGTTCAGCATGCCCGTGAGCGCACCGGGGCGGCTCCAGGCCCTCTCGTATTCCGCCAGATCCTGTTCCGAGAACGTGCCGGTCCGGCTCGTACGCCGGAGCGCTCTCTTGAGCGTCTGGTACTCCCCAGCCGAGAACAGGGCCTCGGGGAGATACGGCAGCTGGAAGAAGCCGATATAGGAGCTTCTCAGTATCTGGGTCGGGTGGCGGCGCATATAGGCGCCGGCAATGGCAGGATGAGGCGCATTGATCGCCACAAGCCGCTCGATCCTGTCAGGATGCCGTGAAGCCGCCCACCAGGCCGCCAGGCCGCCCCAGTCGTGGCCGACGAGCGAACATGCGCCGTATCCCAGCGCATCGCTCAGACCGACGATATCCCGTGCCAGCGTATCGAGATCATAGGCGCCGCGGCCCTCCGGCTTGTCGCTGAGATTGTACCCGCGCTGATCCGGCACGAGGACCCGGTACCCGGCCCTGGACAGGGGCTCGATCTGGTAACGCCAAGCCCACCAGAACTCGGGAAAGCCGTGCAGCAGAATGACCAGGGGGCCATCCTTCGGACCGGCCTCGATGCAATGAAGCGTGATGCCACCGACCTGGAGGTGAGTGCCCGGTGTTTGAGGATCGACAGCCTGCACCATGATTGTCCCAAAGGTTCGAGGTTCCTGTTTCACGCACGCACCGCGGCAGCTTCCCTCGGCGCCTGCCCTGCCGGCTCTTCCGCCGCCATGAATTGCGCACGGGCCAGTTCGGCGAAGCGCCCGCCTTTGGCCACGAGTTCGTCGAAGGCGCCGGACTCGATGACGCGGCCGTGTTCGAAAACGAGGATGCGATCGGCGTTGCGGATCGTCGCGAGGCGATGTGCGATGACGAAGGTCGTGCGCCCGTTCATCACCTCGTCGAGCGCGCGCTGAAGCTTCTGTTCGGTGGCTGCGTCGAGGGCGCTCGTCGCTTCGTCGAGAATGAGGATCGGCGGGTTCTTCAGCAAGGCACGCGCGATGGAAAGCCGCTGGCGTTCGCCGCCCGACAGGGAGCGTCCGCGTTCGCCGATGACCGTATCGAGCCCCTCCGCCTGCCGCGAGATGAACTCAATGGCCTGCGCGCGCTGCAGGGCTTCGATCATCTCGGCGTCGCTGGCATCGGGACGTCCGACCTGCAGATTCTCGCGGATCGTGCGGGCGAAGAGCATCGGTTCCTGGAACACGACTCCGATGTTGCGGCGAAGAGAGGCGAGAGTCAGGTCGCGAATGTCGTCACCGTCGATACGAATGCCGCCCGATTGCGGATCGAAGGCCCGGTGCAGGAGGCCCAGCGTCGTCGACTTGCCCGAGCCGGTGGCGCCGACCAGCGCCACGCTCTCGCCTGGCCGGATCGCGAAGGACACGTCCTGCACGGCAGGGCGCTTTCCATCGTAGGAGAAGCTTACATTGTCGAAGACGACCTCACCCTCGAAGCGATCGACACTCTTGGCGTTCGGGCGATCGTGGACGGCAGGTGCCGTATCGAGGATCTCGAAGAACTCTCCCAGCTTCGGCGCCTGCATGAAGAGCTGGTTGATGAAGCTCACCGCCTGCTCCAGGCGACCGATCAGCATCGTCGCCATGCTCATGAAGGTGACGATCTCCCCGATGCTGGCGAGGCCATGAAGATGCAGCCATGTGCCGAGCAGGAAGATGGCGGTCACCGTGATCGTGGCCGACGCGCGAGACGCCACGGAGGCGAGGGCCCACCAGGACAGGACCGGGTTCTGCGCCTGCAGCAATTGCTGGATGATGGCGCGCAACGAGCGGCTTTCCGCCTCGATGCGGGTGAAAGACTGGATCACCGGAACGTTGCCCAGGGCATCGGAGGCGTGCTCCGCGAGGTTCGAGTGGTAGCGCTCGACGGTCCCCTGCAGGGTCTCGGTCTTGCGCAGCACGATGGCCGTGAGCACCGCGAACACGCCGACGAGCGCCACGAGGAGAAGTCCAAGCCGCCAGTTCAGGAAAACCGTGAGCGGCAGAAGCACCACGAGAGCGACAAGCGCCGATAAATGCTCGCGAAAGAACCCGAGCCAGAGCCAGGACATGCCGCCCGAGCCTTCCAGCATCACCTTCAGAACTCGCCCCGAATGGGTGGAAGTGTGAAAGGCGAGCGGGAGTTCGAGGACATGCTCGAAGTAGTTGGCGACCACGGCAAGCCGGCGGCGATGGGCAAGGCGGTCCGCATGAAGCGCTACGAGAGCGCCCGCCCCGATGGAGAAAAGGCCGAAGGCCACCCAGGCCACGATCAGGGGTGTGAGCACCGAGAGGGTAACGGGCGCCGAGCCCGGGATCTGCGCTCGGGTGAGAACGTCGATGATGCGGCCGAACAGGATCGGCTCGGCGAAGGCCGAGATCGCCAGAGCGACGTTCGCCAGAGCGAGCAGAGCCCCGATCCTCAGGTCCGACCCGAGTTGGCCGAGAACGCGCAAGTAAAGGCGGATCATCCGCATATGGAGCGACCTGCAACCCTCATCGTCGGAGCTTCGATTGGAAAACTCCGCCCCCGTACCAGGGTTGCATGCCTCTTCGTCCGCCCGCAAGCGGCCGGTTTTCGTCAGCGTTTCTCTGCCGCGACGACCAGAGCCCAGTAGACCTTGTACTTGGAATTCGGCGTATAGGCTGTGGCGATTCCGATCCGTGTCGCCTTGGGATCGAGCAGCACCCGGTTGTGCTGCGGGCTCTCGCGCCAGCCCGAGAAGGCTTCGGCGAGAGTATGATAGCCCGCGGACAGGTTGGCCGCCGGCGCGACGAAGCCGTTCGAGACCAGCCGGCGCTTGAACGCGTCGGCGGAGCTTGGCTTGTCGGCTGATGCCATCGCGTCGGCTTCGGCCTGTGCGGCCGCCTGCAGCTCGGGATCGAGCGTGAGCAGGCCGAGGCCGTTATTCCGGCGATAGGCACCGATCATGTCCCGCGCCATGGCCGCATCCACCGCAGCCCCCGAGCGGGCCATGGAAGCATAGAAGCTCGGAGTCTGCGAGCGGGCGTGGCGCTGCTCGGTCTGGCAGCCCGCCAGGGCGAGTGCCGAAAGGCTTAGACAGATGATGCTCTTCATGCAGGGGACTTATCCTTGAGAAGGGTTAAGGTTTCATCCTCACCGTCCTCCTTTTTGGATGCAGCCCCCTTATTTGGCCCGGGAGCGGGAACAACGGGGACAGGCACGCCGATCCCCGCCTTGCGCATCTCCCGGAATATCTCGAAGTAAAGATCGCTCGACACGCGGCCCGCAGCATCGATGTCGTCCACGAAGCAGACGAGATCGAATTCGATCGTGTTCTCCGTCGCCTTCTTGAAGATAATCCGCGGCGGGGGCTCGCTCATCACCTCGCGATGGGCCAGCGCCGCGTTGCGCATGATGCCCGCCATCAGATCCGGATCTGTCGAACGCGGCACGGGGATCGTAACGATCACGCGTCCGACGCGGTCGTTGCGCACCCTGTTGCGCACGATGCCCGAGATCAGGTTCGAGTTCGGCACAATCAACGTCGAGCGATCGAAGGTCTGGATCTCGGTGGAGCGCACGTTGATCCGGCGCACATAGCCCTCGCCATCGCCTACGACCACGAGATCGCCGACCCGGATCGGGCGCTCCCACAGAAGGATCAGGCCCGAGATGAAGTTATTGACGATGGATTGCAGGCCGAAACCGATACCGACCGACAGGGCGCCGGCGACGATGGTCAGGCGTTCCAGGCTGAGACCCAGATAGGTGAAGGCGACGACGCCTGCCGTGATGATGCCCACATACCCCGCCGCCGTGCGAATCGAATTGCGCAGACCGGCATCGAGATCGGTCGCCGGCAGGAATGTGTTGTCGAGCCAGCGCTGGATCACCCGGGTGATGGTGAAGCCCGCCGCGAACAGCAGGGCCGCGATCATGATCGACGAGATCGAGATGGTGACGTCGCCGACGCTGAACCCGAAGAACACCGCCCGCACGGAGCCCAGGAGATCGGTGGATTCGATGCCCCAGGGCGCAAGCACCAGCAGGATCGCCATGACCATGAGGCAAAGGCGCGCCGCGCCGCTGCCGAGAACGCCGATCTGCTCCAGGGAGCGGCGGCGCAGGCCC
>DASRWK010000222.1:0-1868 GCA_035776715.1 Microvirga sp. | reverse complement strand
ATCCCGACCTGCGGCACGTAAAGCGCCCCCGCGACACCGGCGAGCATGGCCGACAGGGTGAAAACGGCGAGTTTGTAATGTTCGACCCTGTAGCCGAGAAAGCGCGTGCGGTTCTCCGCGTCACGCACGGCCACGAGCACTTTGCCGAACTTAGAACTCACGACCCAGCGGCACACCAGGTAACCGCCCGCGAGCGCAATCACCGAGAGCACGAAGAGAACCAGGCGCGTCGATCCCGCCTGCACGGGGAAGCCGAGGACCTCCTTGAAATCGGTCAGCCCGTTATTGCCGCCCAATCCCATGTCGTTGCGGAAAAAGGCCAGCATCAACGCGAAGGTCATGGCCTGGGTGATGATCGAGAAATAGACGCCCGTGACCCGGGAGCGGAAGGCGAACCAGCCGAACACGAAGGCAAGGCAGCCCGGCGCCAGCAGCACCATGGCCGCCGCGAAGGGGAACCAGTCGAAGCCATGCCAGAACCACGGCAGCTCCTTCCAGTTCAGGAACACCATGAAATCGGGCAGGATCGGATCGGCATAAACGCCGCGCGGTCCGATCTGACGCATCAGATACATGCCGATGGCATAGCCCCCGAGGGCGAAGAAGGCTCCGTGGCCGAGGGACAGAATGCCACAGAAGCCCCAGATCAGATCGACCGAGAGCGCCAGCAGGGCAAAGCAGACATACTTGCCGAGCAGAGGCACCAGATGGTCCGAGAGATGCAGCGCCGATCCGGGTTCGGCCAGTCCGTTCATGGCCGGGACCAGGATGGCGGCTGCCGCGAGGAGCGCCAGAACGAGAACCGTCTGCCGGTCGAACAAGGATTGGGTTTTCATGCTTCGACCGCCCTGCCCCTGAGCGCGAAGAGCCCGCGCGGACGCCTTTGAATGAAGAGGATGATCGCGATGAGCAGAACGATCTTTCCCAGAACCGCGCCCGCATAGGGTTCGATGAGCTTGCTCGCGACCCCCAGGATCATGGCGCCGACCAGCGTGCCCCATAGATTTCCCACCCCGCCGAACACGACCACCATGAAGCTGTCGATGATGTAGCTCTGCCCGAGATTGGGGCTGACGTTGTCGATCTGCGAGAGCGCGACGCCCGCAATGCCCGCCACGCCCGATCCGAGTCCGAAGGCCAGTGCGTCGATGCGGCTGGTCCGGATGCCCATGGAGCCCGCCATGCGGCGGTTCTGGGTGACGGCTCGCACGTGGAGACCAAGGGACGTATATCGCAGCACGAGAAGCAGGATCGCGAAGACCGAGAAGGAGAAGACAACGATGGCGATGCGGTTGTAGGTCAGGCTCATCGCCCCGATGTCGAGCGCACCGCTCATCCAGGCAGGCGTGCCGACCTCGCGATTGGTGGGGCCGAACATCGTGCGCACGCCCTGCTGCAGGACGAGGGAAATCCCCCATGTCGCAAGCAGCGTCTCCAGGGGACGCCCGTAGAGGAAGCGGATGACGGTTCTCTCGAGGAGGACGCCGACAGCGCCTGCGACCACGAAGGCGAGCGGCAGGGAGATGAGAAGCGAGCCCCCGAACAGGCCGGGAGCATAGATACGGATGAGTTCCTGCACCACGAAGGTCGTGTAGGCCCCCAGCATCACCATCTCGCCATGAGCCATGTTGATGACGCCCATCGTGCCGAAGGTGATGGCAAGACCGGTGGCCGCCAGCAGCAGCACTGATCCGAGGGAAATACCGTACCAGACATTCTGGAGCGCCCCAAAGAGGGCAAGGCGCGTACGGATTCCGTCCGCCACCCTGCCTGCCGCCGCCGCCACTTCCGACGACACGCCGGGTGGGAGATTGGACAGCAGGGCCAGCGCCTCCTGATCGCCCCGGTCACGCAAGGTCCCGATGGCG
>DASRWK010000221.1:0-1970 GCA_035776715.1 Microvirga sp. | reverse complement strand
CATCGACACGTACGAGGCGGAGCACGTCCGCGCCGAGAGCGGCGAGCAGGCGCCGGATCTGGCGGTTCCTGCCCTCGCTGAGGACGATCTCGAGCCATGCGTTGCGGATGCCGGCCCGGAGCAGGCTTGCCGATTTCGCGACGAGACGCTCGCCGTCAAGCACCATGCCCGCCTGAAGCCGCTCCAGCATTCCCTCTGCCGGCAGGCGGTCGATCTGGACATGATAGATCTTCTCGACGTTCGATGCGGGATCCAGCACGCGCTGTGCCCAGCGTGTGTCGTTGGTCATGAGGAGCAGCCCCTCGCTCGCCTTGTCGAGGCGGCCCACAGGCACGACGAACGGGAGATCGAAGCCCTCCAGACACTCGTAGACCGTGGCCCGCTCGTGCGGATCGTCCCGGGTCGTAACCAGGCCACGAGGCTTGTTGAGCATAAGGTAGACCTTGCGCTCGGCCACAACCGGCTCGCCGTCCACGAAGATGCGGGCGCGTCCTGGATCGACACGGGTGACAGCGCTGCGGACAACCCGGCCATCGACACGGACGCGCCCCTCGGCGATCAGGGTCTCGGCTTGCGTGCGGGAGCAGAATCCGAGCTTCGACAGGGCGCGCGGCAGGCTGACCGCGGCGCCGTTCAGACGCCGCGGACCGCTCGCGCCCCGGGATCGGGGCGGTGGTTTCATGATGGTGCTATTCCGGTACGTCAGCTCGTGAAGAACTGTTGCGTGCCGTGCGCCTCGATGGCGCTCGCGAGTCGGGAGAGCGCATGCACATAGGCTGCGCTGCGCAGGGTAATGCCCTTGTCCTGGGCGAGCGCCCAGATGGCGTCCCCTTCCCGCTCCATCATCGTTTTCAGCCGCTCATGGACCTCCTCGATGGGCCAGTAATAACCTTGCCGGTTCTGGACCCACTCGAAGTATGAGACGGTGACGCCGCCGGCATTCGCCAGGATGTCGGGAAGAACGAGGACGTCCTTCTTGGCCAGGATTTCGTCCGCCTCGGGCGTGACCGGGCCATTGGCAAGTTCGAGAACGACGCGAGCCTTCACGCTGGCGGCGTTGCCCTCGTGGATCATGTCTTCCAGGGCGGCCGGAACGAGCAGTTCGCAATCGACCGCAACAAGGTCGTCGGCGGGAAGAGCGGAGATTCCATCCGAACCTGCAAGGCTCGTGATGCTCCCCTGACCCTTGGCCGCGAGCAGCTTGCCGACATCGAGCCCCGCAGAGCAATAAATCGCCCCCTTGGAATCGGAGACCGCCACGATCTTGTATCCGTCGGAACCGAGCAGACGTGCGATGTGCTGACCCGCATTGCCGAAGCCTTGGACCGCGATCCGTGCCCCCGGCTCCAATCCGAGTTGCCGGGCCAGGCGCCGGACGAGATAGTAGCCGCCGCGTGCCGTCGCGTCGTCACGGCCGAGCGAGCCTCCGAGAGCAATGGGCTTGCCCGTGATCACCGCCGGCGTCGCCTCACCTACGATGGAGGCGTACTCGTCGGCCATCCAGCCCATGACCATCGAGTTGGTGTAGACGTCCGGCGCCGGGATGTCCCGGTCGGGTCCGATGATCTTGGAGAAGGCCTGGACATAGGCGCGTGAAAGGCGCTCCAGCTCGGCCTTGGACAGGGTATGGGGATCGACCTGCACGGCGCCCTTGCCGCCGCCATAGGGCAAGTTCATCACCGCGCACTTGAAGGTCATCCAGAAGGCGAGCGTCTCCACCTCCTCGATGGTCGAGTCCGGATGAAAGCGGATGCCGCCCTTGGTCGGGCCGCGGGTGTCGTCATAGCGGCAGCGCCAGGCCATGAAGGATTTGCGAGAGCCGTCGTCCATGCGGATCATCAGACGGACCTTCGTGGTTTCCCGCGGGTATTTCAGCTTTTCGAGGACATCCGGGTCGAGGTCGAGGTGCCGGGCTGCTTCGTCAAGGCGTATCAAAGCCTGGTCCAGCATGGAGGCTGCATGCAATTGAT
>DASRWK010000220.1:0-2634 GCA_035776715.1 Microvirga sp. | reverse complement strand
CACGCCGTTATCGGCTGCAGCCACGACAAGGATGAGAGAGATCGTCATCAGGCCTCCGCCAGCTTAACAAGGGCCTCACCGGTGACGCGCTGCACGGTCCACTCGTCCATCGGAACGGCGCCGATGGAGCGGTAGAACTTCAAGGCAGGCTCGTTCCAGTCGAGCACCCACCATTCGAGGCGCGCCAGGCCTTCCGCCCGGCAGCGACGGGCGAGATGCCCGAGCAACGCCCTGCCGATGCCCTTGGAGCGGAATTCCGGCCGCACGAAGAGATCCTCGAGATAGATGCCGTGGCGCCCCCGAAACGTGGAGAAATTGTAGAACCACAGAGCGAATCCCGCCGGTTTGCCGTCCCACTCGGCGATATCGGCGAAAACGCGCGGATTCACCCCGAAGAGCGCCTTCGCGACATCGGCTTCCGACGCGTCGACCTCATGGGCAAGACGTTCGTATTCCGCGAGTTCGCGAATGAGGGAAAAGACGAGCGCCGTGTCGCGCTCCTCGGCCTTGCGGATCGTAAGTGTCATCGACTGTACTGAAACCCGAAAAATGTCCCGCGTTCAATCCGCCTCGCCCTCGCCCTCGGCCTCGGCCTGGACGCGGCGCGGCGAGCCCCATTCCTCGAGAATGGCGTTCATGTCGTCGAGCACGAAGAAGCGGGCGCTTTCCACATCGTACCCCTCTTCGAGCAGGTTGTCGTAATCCGTCAGCCGGTGGCGGATATACGAGGTGATGGAGAGCCAGGCCGCGGTCTCCGGAGAAGCCGCATGAAGGCCGCGGCTGCCGAGGGCGTGATCGGTTACAGACTCGAATTCATGTTTCGGGATCCGCGGAGCCAGAACCCGGACGGCGCCCTCGATAGCCTCGCGCCTGTTCATGAGCATCAGACCGCGACGGGCGCCTTGATGGCGGGATGGGGATCGTAGCCCTCGATGGCAATGTCGTCGAAGGTGAAGTCGAACAGAGACCGCACGGCCGGGTTGAGCCTCAGATCCGGCAGGGCGCGGGGTTCCCGCGAGAGCTGAAGGCGCGCCTGTTCCAAATGGTTCAGGTAAAGATGCGCATCGCCGAAGGAATGCACGAAATCGCCCGGCTGCAGCCCCGTGGCCTGCGCCATCATGTGCGTGAGCAGCGCATAGGACGCGATGTTGAACGGCACACCGAGGAACACATCCGCCGAACGCTGGTAAAGCTGGCAGGACAGCCTTCCCTCCGCCACATAGAACTGGAAGAGGCAGTGGCAGGGTGCGAGCGCCATCTTGTCGAGGTCAGCCGGGTTCCATGCGGACACGATCAGGCGGCGCGAATCGGGATTGCGGCGGATCTCGTCGAGCACCCATCTGATCTGATCGACGGTTCCGCCGTCCGGCTTCGCCCATGAGCGCCATTGCTTGCCATAGACGGGCCCGAGATCGCCGTTCTCGTCGGCCCATTCGTCCCAGATGGTGACGCCGTTCTCCTGCAGATAGCGGATATTGGTGTCGCCCTTCAGGAACCAGAGAAGCTCGTGAATGATCGAGCGTAGGTGCAGCTTCTTCGTCGTGACGAGCGGGAAGCCTTGGGCGAGATCGAAGCGCATCTGATGGCCGAACACGGAAATAGTCCCGGTCCCGGTCCGGTCGTCCTTGCGGACGCCCTCGTCCATGATGCGGCGGAGAAGGTCGTGATAGGCTTGCATGAGGTGCTCCTCCGTTCATCATAGGACAGCGCCCATGCCGTTCCGAGTCACATTTAACCGTTCTTTGGGTTATCCCCGCTCTTTCAAATTCGATTTCCGCCACCTATATTGGGTCTGCCGGTCGCGAGGCCGGCTATGGCGATAAACGGCTATCGGAATAAACCCATCGGACCCGGGGGCGGTACCCGGCGCCTCCACCAAAGCCCAGGCTGGCCCTGGGTTTCGGCGGGGGCGAAATAGGATCGACGAGGGCGTAAAGGATAGACTTTCGCTCGGCATGGTTCCGCCGTTATCGGGCCGATTCAATAGTTGCCAACGACAACTATGCTCCGGTCGCGGTGGCTGCGTAAGCAGTCCCCAAAGCCGACTCAAAGCCCTAGCGGGTAGCACCGTTAGGCGGGGTTCGGAGGCACCTGGCAACAGAAGCCTCCACTTTTATGTCTCAATAGGGATCGCCTATGGCCGGAAAAGACCTGATCCGCTACGATCTTCTGGTGCAGGACGCGCTGAAGGGCGTCGTGCGCAAAGTGCTGATCGATGCCGGCAGGGATGGCCTTCCGGGCGAGCACCATTTCTACATCTCCTTCCAGACGGATTATCCCGGCGTTCGTCTCTCGAATCGCCTGCGCGAGAAATACCCCCAGGAGATGACCATCGTCCTCCAGCATCAGTTCTGGGACCTGAACGTCACGGAGCACACCTTCGAGGTGGGGCTGTCCTTCTCCGGCGTTCCCGAGCGGCTGCTCATTCCCTTCGATGCGCTCACCGGCTTCTTCGACCCCTCCGTTCAGTTCGGCCTCAAGTTCGACAGCCAGGACGAAGACGAGGAGGAAGAGATCGCCGAGGCTCCGCCCGCTCCCCAGCCTCTGCGCAACTCCGAGCCCGTGGAGCTGAAGCAGCCCCGCAAGCCTCTTCCGGCCGCGGAGAAGAAGCCCGCCCCCGAGAAAGTTCCGACC
>DASRWK010000219.1:0-3405 GCA_035776715.1 Microvirga sp. | reverse complement strand
GCACGCTTTCGACGAACGTGGTTTCCACCTTGTCGCCGAGCGCCTTGACTATTGCCTGTCGGCCCTGATCGTGCTGATAGCTCCAGCCATGATCACCCACCGGCCCGACATAGATGAAGCCGACCTTGATCTTGTCCTTCGCCTGAGCCATGGCGCCGCTCGCAGACAGAGCGGCGACCGCTACGCCCGCCAAAGCTCCGAAGAGTTTCCGTGAAAACATGCTCGTCCCCCGAGGTTAAGTTCCCAGACATCCATTTGCAGGTCTGAAGACGTCTGGCAAGAATACTTCTGCTCACAATCTCATCAATTTGCCTATCTGTCAGGCACGAAAGGCGCTCCCAAGGAACCCGGTGCTCCAACGGCCCTGCCGTGGCGCAGAGACAGAAGTAGGAGGGCCAGAATGGTGGCAAGGTAAGGCACGGCCGACAGCAGCTGAGACGGGACGCCGAACTGAGCCGCCTGCGCGTGCAATTGCAGGACCGTCGCCGCTCCGAAAATATAGGCGCCGATCAGCAGCCAGCCGGGGCGCCATGCGGCGAACACCACGAGCGCAAGAGCGATCCAGCCGCGGCCTGCCGTCATCCCGGGCGACCAGAACCGCGTATAGACGAGAGCCAGATAGGCTCCTGCCAGGCCGGCACAGGCCCCCCCGAAGAGGATGGCCAGGAACCGTACACGCAGGACCGGCAGACCGAGGGCATTGGCCGAGGTATGGTTCTCGCCGATCGAGCGGAGCATCAGGCCGGAACGGGTCCGCGTCAGATAAAGAGCGACCAGGATCGTCAGGGCGAACGAAGAGTAGACGAACAGGTCCTGCTCAAAAAAGAGGCGCCCAATGTAGGGGATATCGCTCAGCCCTGGGATATCGACGGGCGCGACGGGGTCGCGCCGGGCACCGACGAACGGGGCTCCGATCAACCCGGACAATCCCAAGCCGAAAATCGTGAGCGCCAGTCCCGAGCCGACCTGATTCGCTGCGAAACCCAGCACGACCAGCGCGAAGAGGGCTGCCATCAAGGCGCCTGCCGTCATCCCGGCTAGGACGCCGACGAGGGTCGAGTCGAAGGTCACGGCGGCGGCGAAGCTGCACGCAGCGCCCATGACCATCATGCCCTCGACGCCCAGATTGAGAACGCCGGAACGCTCGGTCACGAGTTCACCGAGGGCTGCGATCAGGAGCGGCGTCGAAGCGGTCACGATGGTGAGCAGAATGGCCTCGAAAGTGGTCACTTGCCCCCTCCCCGTGTCACAAGACGAATGCGGTAGCTCACCAGAGCATCCGCGGCCAGAACGCAAAGCAACAGAATGCCCTGGAATGCCTGCGTGAGATCGAGCGGCAGCCTCAGCAGGATCTGCGCGCTCTCTCCGCCGATGAATGTGAGAGCCACGACGAGCGCCGCAACGAGAATGCCGAGAGGATTGAGCCGCCCCAGGAAAGCGACCGTGATCGCGGTGAAGCCGTAGCCGGGCGAGATGGACGGTTGCAACTGGCCGATCTGACCCGAGACCTCCGAAATACCGGCAAGCCCGGCCAGTCCGCCCGAAATCGCGAACACCGCCATGATGGTCGCCCTTGAGTTGAAGCCCGCGAACCGCGCGGCGCGGGGCGCGTCGCCGGTCAGTTTCAGACGGTAGCCGAAAAGCGTCCGCCCCAGGATCACGGCCGTGGCGATTACGGCGATTACCGCGAAAACGAAGCCGTAGTGAACGCGGCCGCTCTCCAGGATGGGAGGCAGCGTCGCAGACGGATCGAAGGTAACCGATTGTGGGAAGTTGAAGCCTTTCGGATCGCGCCAGGGGCCGCGCACGAGGTAGTCGAGCGTGAGCTGCGCCACATAGACCAGCATGAGGCTGGTCAGGATCTCGTTGACGCCGAAGCGGGTCTTCAGAAAAGCCGGTATGAGGCCGTAGAGGGCGCCGCCGACGATGCCGAGGACCAGCATGAGCGGCAGCACCCAGAAGCCTGCCTCCGTCCCATGGGTACTCAGGGCAAGCCAGCCGCCCAGGATGGCGCCCATGACATATTGTCCCTCGGCGCCGATGTTCCAGAGACTGGCGCGGAAGCAATAGGACAAGCCGATCGCGATGAGGGCCAGCGGCGTCGCCTTGACGAGCAGTTCCTGCAAGGACCAGGGATCGCTCAGGGGCTGAAGCACATAGACATCGAAGGCCGCGATGGGCGAACGGCCCATGAGCCAGATCACGAAGCCCGCAATGAGAAACGACACGATGAAAGCCGCGACCGGCGCGAGAGCCCGCGCGACCGGTGAGACGGTGGTGCGGGGTGTCAGCTCAAACCGCATGAGCGCCCCCTTGAGCTTGAGCCACGCCTAGCATTTCAAGGCCGACCGCCTCCTTGGTCCATTCGCCGACGGGCTTCAGCGGGCTCAGATGACCTTGATGGATCACCGCCATCTGATCGGCCACCTCGAACAGTTCATCGAGATCCTGGCTGACCACCACGACCGCGCTGCCCTCGCGTGCCAGATCCACGAGTGCCTGCCTGATGAGGCGGGCTGCACCTGCGTCCACGCCCCATGTGGGCTGATCGACCACCAGCAGCTTCGGCTTGCGGATGATCTCGCGGCCGATCACGAATTTCTGCAGGTTGCCCCCCGAGAGCTTGCGCGCCTGCGGATCGCCTTCGGGCGAACGGACATCGAAGCTCTTGATGATCGTGCGGGCGAGCCGCCTGGCGGCGCTCAGAAGGATGAAACCGGACCGGCTGACTTCCGTCGCCGCGTGAGTGATCAATGTGTTCTCGCTCAAGCGATGCGTCGGAGCGGCCGCGTGACCCAGACGCTCTTCAGGAACGAAAGCGGCGGCGAGGCGGCGGCGGGCATCGATCCCCATCGTGCCGCAGGCCCGGCCTGCGATGATGATGGCGTCGGCTCTGTCGGCCAGCCTCTCCCCGGAAAGAGCCGCGAACAGCTCGCTCTGCCCGTTGCCGGCAACGCCGGCGATCCCCACCACCTCGCCGGCACGCACCACGAGGTTTATGTCTTTGAGGGCCTGCCCGTGAAGCCCCGCCGGCGGCATGTCGAGGCGGTCGACCCGCAGGATTTCCCCGTGTGGCACGTGCGGCGCATCGGTACGGATTTCACCGACCTCATTGCCGACCATCAGGGCCGCGATTTCCCGGGCAGTGCTCGCCCGCGGATCGATCGTGCCCACCACGCGTCCGGCCCTCAGGATCGTGGCGCGTCGGCAGAGGCGGCGCACCTCCTCGAGCTTGTGGGAGATGTAGAGGATCGAGCAGCCGTCTGCCGAGAGCTTGTCGAGGGTGTCGAAGAGATGCTCGGCCTCCTGAGGTGTCAGAACGGATGTCGGCTCGTCGAGAATCAGCAGGCGCGGGTTCTGCAGGAGGCAGCGGACGATCTCGATGCGCTGCCGCTCGCCGGCCGA
>DASRWK010000218.1:0-3183 GCA_035776715.1 Microvirga sp. | reverse complement strand
TAATCGAAAAACTCCTTGCCGTGCTCGGCGCTGTTGAACACGAAGGTCGAGGTCAGGAAGACCGGCGGCTTCACCGCGCCTTCCGATAGAGTCGGATCGTAGCCGTAGCCCAGCATCAGGGTCTCGGGCTTCAGCTTGTGGTTGCCGATGCGATCCTTGTGATAACGGTTGTAAGCCATAGGTACTTGTCCTCCCACGTTTGTTCTGGGCTTACATGATGAGAGCGGTTGCCGAAAGCCGGGGACACGACTTAGGCTCCGCTCGTTGACAAGGAAGGGTGGGAATGGCGCGTTTTACCGGAACCGAAAGCTATGTGGCGACCGAGGATCTGACGGTGGCCGTCAATGCGGCGATCACTCTGGAGCGCCCGCTTCTCGTGAAGGGCGAGCCCGGCACGGGCAAATCCGTCCTGGCCGAGGAGATCGCCCGCTCGCTGCACGCGCCGCTCCTCACATGGCACATCAAGTCCACCACCAAGGCCCAGCAGGGCCTCTATGAGTACGATGCGGTCTCGCGCCTGCGCGACAGCCAGCTCGGCGACCCGCGCGTGTCGGATATCCGCAATTACATCCGACGGGGCAAGCTGTGGGAGGCCTTTGCCTCCGAGACCCGCCCCGTCCTGCTGATCGACGAGATCGACAAGGCGGATATCGAGTTCCCGAACGACCTCCTGCTCGAACTCGACCGCATGGAGTTCTTCGTCTACGAGACCGGCGAGACGATCGAGGCCAGGCAGCGGCCCATCGTCATCATCACCTCGAACAACGAGAAGGAGCTGCCGGACGCGTTCCTTCGCCGCTGCTTCTTCCACTACATCAGGTTCCCCGATGCCGAGACCATGGCCCGAATCGTCGAGGTGCATTATCCGGGCATCAAGCATCGGCTCGTGGAGGAGGCGTTGAAAATCTTCTTCGAGGTCCGGGAGGTTCCGGGCCTGCGCAAGAAGCCCTCCACCTCGGAACTGCTCGACTGGCTCAAGCTCCTGCTTTCGGAGGATATCGGCCCGGAGCAGCTGCGGGAGCGCGACACCCGCAAGCTCATTCCCCCGCTCCATGGGGCATTGCTCAAGAACGAGCAGGATGTGAGCCTGTTCGAGAAGCTGGCCTTCATCGCGAGACGGGAAGGACGCTGATGCTTCGACTGCTTCTTCTCCGCCATGCCAAGGCCGCCTGGCCGCCGGGCGTTCTCGACCTGGACCGGCCCCTCGCCGCGCGGGGGCGGGAGGCTGCCGTCGCGATGGGCAACTACATCCGGCGGGAATGCTTCGCGCCGGATCTCGCTCTCGTGTCCTCGGCGCGCCGGACGCAGGAAACCTGGGAGCTCGTCCAACCCATCATCGGCGAAGTGCCGAGCCGGCACGACGGGCGCATCTACGAGGCCCCCGTCGCGCGGCTCCTCACCGTCCTGAAGGAGGTGGAGCCGGAAGCGCGCACGGTTCTGATGATCGGCCACAATCCCGGCTTCGAGGAGCTGGCGAGTTTCCTGATCGGCGAGGGCGACATGGACGGGATCCTGCGGCTCGGGCGAAAGTATCCGACGGCGGGCCTCGCCGTCATCGATTTCCCGTATGAGAGCTGGGCCCACCTGACGCGCAAGTCCGGGCGGCTCGACCGCTTCGCGACGCCCAAATCCATCGGGGAAGGCGAAGACGACTAGAGCTCATGCTCCAGACGGCTGAAAATCGATGAACAGCAATTCCTCGTCGTAGAAGACGCCGCCGACGCGAAGGGCCTTCCGTTCGATCCCGTAGGGCTTGAAGCCGAGGGCGTGATAGGTGCGCCGGGCGCTCCCGTTCGTCATGCCCACGGCCGCCTCCAGCACGATCACGTGCCGCGAGGCGTGATCGATCACCCGCTGGACCAGCCTCTTTCCCAAGCCTTGGCCACGCTGTTCCGACTGCACATAGACGCCCCACATCACGCCCTTGTGGGCGGCCTTGGCCCGATCGTAGACCGCAAAGCCCGCCATGCCCACGAGGCGGTCTCCCGCGAAGGCTCCGAAGATCGCGCTCGGACCCGAGGCGGCAATGCGCTCCCGGATCGCTTCGAGGGGGAGCGGCGCTTCCTCCTCGTAGCTGGAGCCGAAGGCCTCCGGGGCGCCCGCGAGAGCTTCCAGCCTCAAGTTCCGGTAGGCTTGGGCGTCGGACGGTTTCAGGCTTCGGATCAGGATGTCGGCTGTCATGAGGGCACGCGGGTTCGGGCGCCCTATTCGTGAAAGGCAGGGGCGCGACGGTCAAGATACCGCCGTTCCGACCGGCCGGCATGAACATATCGGCCCGGCCGTCGTTTTTCCTGAAACCGTCTCGATATTCTTCAGGCGTTCGCGGGATCGAAATCTCACATGCTGCTTCAGACGCTTCTTGCGCTCGGGCTCGCCGGACGCGTTCTGCTTCCCGACGCGGCGGGTCTCCCGGCGCCTGGGCAGGCGCTTCAGGTGCGTTACGAGCCTCAGAGCCGGGAGGTGACCAACTGGCGTTCCGAGGCGATCGGTGCCCTGGAGCCGAAGACGGTGATCACGCTCGCAGCTCTCTTCAAGGCGGAGCGCCCGTTCGTCACCCGCTGCGTGAAGCTCAACAACTATTGGTGCATCAAGAGCGCCCGCTGGAATGGGGAGATCGCCACCGACGGCGAAGGGCATGTGGGCTTCGCCTCTGCCCATCACGGGGCGGACGCCGCCGCCCTGCTGCTGAAGCGCTATTATCTCGATTTCAACCGTAAATCCGCCCTCGACATCGTGCGCCGCTGGGCTCCTCCCGAATGCGGCGTCGCCACGGGCCTCGGCGGGGTGGCCGTGCTGGCCGTCCGGGGGATCGGCGGGACGGTGCGGGCCCAGTATCTCGCCTCCCGGCGCAAGGGCAGGGCGGTGCGCTACACGGCGAAGGGCGGCCCCGGCGGGAAGTCTGGCCGGGTCTCGATGGTCATTCCCATGACGCCGAAGACGCCGCAATATCGGGTGCCGAGCATCGCCGTGGGGATGGGCGAGAAGCCCAAGGCGCCCGATCCGAGGCCCCTCGTGGTCCAGAAGCCTCGTCAAAAGCCTCAGCCGAAGCGGGAGCCGGCCGCGACGGCCTCCACGCCGTCCAAGCCGCAGATCGCCTCGGCCTGCGCGCCCGACGAGCAACGCCTGCGCAATTACGCGAGCCGCATGGTCGAGGGACTGGGACTTGGTCCCGACGACGACCTC
>DASRWK010000217.1:0-2515 GCA_035776715.1 Microvirga sp. | reverse complement strand
CATCCCAGTGGGCGCAGAGATCACCGCTGATCATTTCATTGCCGGTCAGTTCGTGGACGTCACGGGCATCACGACCGGTAAGGGCTTCGCCGGTGGTATGAAGCGCTGGAACTTCGGCGGTCTGCGCGCCTCGCACGGCGTGTCGATCTCCCACCGCTCGATCGGTTCGACCGGTGGCCGCCAGGATCCGGGCAAGACGTTCAAGAACAAGAAGATGCCGGGTCACCTGGGTGTCGAGCGCGTCACGACGCAGAACCTGCGTGTCGTGTCGACCGACGTCGAGCGCGGTCTGATTCTCGTCGAGGGCGCCGTTCCGGGCGTCGCCGGCGGCTGGATCTTCGTCCGTGACGCGGTGAAGCGGAAGCTGCCGAAGGAAGTGCCGATGCCCGGCGCGTTCCGCTCGGCCAACGATGCTGCACCGGCCCCCCAGGCTGAGCAGGCCCAAGAGGAGAATGCGTGATGAAGCTTGATGTCACCACGCTTGAGGGCAACACGTCCGGCTCCGTCGAGCTGAACGAGGCCATTTTCGGTCTCGAGCCGCGCGCCGACCTGCTGGCCCGCTGCGTCCGCTGGCAGCTCGCGAAGCGCCAGGCCGGCACGCACGCCGTCAAGAACCGTTCGGACATCGACCGGACGACGAAGAAAGTCTACAAGCAGAAGGGCACCGGCAGCGCCCGTCACGGCGCCGCGAGCGCTCCCCAGTTCCGGGGTGGCGGTCGTGCCTTCGGTCCGCAGGTCCGCAGCCACGCTCATGACCTGCCCAAGAAGGTCCGCGCTCTTGCCCTGAAGCATGCGCTCTCGTCGAAGGCCAAGGACGCCGCGCTCGTCGTTCTCGACGACGTGACGCTCTCCGAGCCCAAGACGAAGGCTCTCGTCGAGCGCTTCGGCAAGCTCGGCCTCGGCAATGCTCTCATCATCGGGGGCGCTGAGATCGAGACGAACTTCCAGCGGGCTGCTCGCAACATCCCGAATATCGACGTCCTGCCGGTGCAGGGCATCAACGTCTATGACATCCTGCGTCGCGAGAAGCTCGTTCTCACGAAGGCGGCTGTCGATGCGCTGGAGGCGCGCTTCAAATGAGCCTGGATCCGCGCCATTACGATGTGATTGTGAGCCCGATCATCACCGAGAAAGCCACGGCCCTGTCCGAGCAGAACAAGGTCGTCTTCAAGGTGCGGATCGACGCCACGAAGCCGCAGATCAAGGAAGCGGTCGAGAAGCTGTTCGATGTCAAGGTGAAGAGCGTAAACACGCTCGTCACCAAGGGCAAAGTGAAGATGTTCCGCGGCACCCGCGGCCAGCGGTCGGACGTGAAGAAGGCGGTTGTGACCCTCGAAGAGGGCCAGACCATCGACGTCACGACGGGCCTCTGATCGGTTGAGAGAGTGATCCGATGGCTTTGAAAACCTTCAAACCAATCACCCCCGGCCTGCGCCAGCTGGTGATCGTGGACCGCAGCGAGCTCTACAAGGGCAAGCCGGTCAAGACGCTGACGGAGGGCAAGAGCTCCTCCGGCGGCCGTAACAACCTGGGTCGCGTGACCGTCCGCTTCCGTGGCGGTGGGCACAAGCGGACCCTGCGCCTGGTCGACTTCAAGCGTCGTGGCCGTATGGGCGATGTGGCGACCGTGGAGCGGATCGAGTACGATCCGAACCGCACCGCCTTCATCGCGCTGATCCGCTACGCCGACGGCGAGCTCTCCTACATTCTGGCCCCGCAGCGTCTGGCTGTCGGCGATCAGGTTGCGGCGGGCGAGCAGGTCGACATCAAGCCGGGCAACGCGATGCCGATCGGCAATATGCCGGTGGGAACGATCATCCACAACATCGAGCTGAAGATCGGCAAGGGTGGCGCTCTGGCGCGCTCCGCCGGCACCTACGCTCAGATCGTGGGTCGTGACCAGGGCTACGTGACGGTCCGCCTCAACTCGGGCGAGCAGCGCATGGTCCATGGCCAGTGCTTCGCCAGCGTCGGCGCAGTGTCCAACCCGGACCATATGAACACCTCGGCCGGTAAGGCCGGTCGCAACCGCTGGCTCGGCAAGCGTCCGCACAACCGCGGCGTTGCCATGAACCCGATCGACCACCCGCACGGTGGTGGTGAAGGTCGTACCTCCGGCGGCCGTCATCCGGTCTCGCCGTGGGGCGTTCCCACCAAGGGCAAGAAAACCCGTTCGAACAAGCGGACCGACAAGTTCATCGTGTCGAGCCGCCACGCTCGGAAGAAGTAAGGATAGAGGCACGTCATGGCACGTTCGCTTTGGAAGGGCCCGTTCGTCGACGGCTACCTCCTCAAGAAGGCCGAGGCTGCCCGTTCTTCGGGCCGCAACGAGGTCATCAAGATCTGGAGCCGCCGCTCCACGATCCTCCCGCAATTCGTGGGCCTCACGTTCGGGGTCTACAATGGTCAGAAGCACATTCCCGTTCTCGTGAGCGAGGAAATGGTGGGTCACAAGTTCGGCGAGTTCTCGCCGACCCGCACTTTCCACGGCCACGCGGCGGACAAGAAGGCGAAG
>DASRWK010000216.1:0-4881 GCA_035776715.1 Microvirga sp. | reverse complement strand
AAGGAACGGATCGATTCCAGCGCATCGCCGAAGAAATCGAGACGCACGGGGTTCGGAAGACCTGCGGGATAGAGGTCGATGATGCCGCCGCGCACCGCGTATTCGCCCGTGTCGCGGACGGTGCCCGTGCGCATGAAGCCGTTTGTTTCGAGCCAGTTGATGAGAAGCGTGGTGTCCACGACATTGCCCGGCGCGGCGGAGAAGGTTTCCGCCGCGATGCGGGCTCTCGGCGGAACGCGCTGCACGAGAGCGTTCACGGTGGTGGAGAGAATGCGCGGCTTATCCTCGGAGGTCTTGGAGCGGGCGAGGCGTGCCAGGGTCGTCATGCGCTGGGCGGTGATCGCCGCATTGGGCGAGACCCGGTCGTAGGGCTGACAATCCCAGGCCGGAAAGGGAAGTATCTCGATCTCCGGCGCGATGAACCCGAGGCTGCTGGCAAAATTCTGCTGCCTCTGCCCGTCGCGGGCGACATGGACCAGGACGGCCGGTCCTTCCACGCTCCCGGACAGGCCGCGCGCCAGATCGGCCACCGCCAGGGCATCGAAGCCGTCCGGAACGCTTGAAAGCGTCAGGCCTTGGCCTTTCTTGAGGGCGTCGAGCGCGCGGGTCAGTGCAGACTTCATGATGGCGTATCGGGTCAATAGAGGAGAACGCGGGCTTTCCGGCCCGGTTCGTCGGAATCCGGATGGGGCAACGCGTCAGTTATGAATCGGCGAGGTGTGGGTGTGGAAAGCCTTCAGACGCCGGAACAGGGGCGTGTCATAGTTCGAAGGGGTCTCGATCTCGCCCGTGATCCAGCCGAGAAGGTCACGGTCCGTCACCTCGATCAGCCGCTCGAACTCGGCGAGGTCCTCGTCGGAAAGCTCTCCAATCTCGGCATCGGCGAAACGCCCCATGATCAGATCCATCTCGCGCATGCCCCGGTGCCAGGCCCGGAAAAGGATCTGCCTGCGACGGACGTCGAGGTCGGCGCTGGTGCGTGTCGTCCCGCTCATGAAAATGCTCCGGTGAGGAAAAGATAACGTCGCTTCGAAGCGGCTTGGCCGCTATATAACCATCTCCCTTCGACTTGACACCCGTTTGATGTCTTTGCGCCCTTCCATTCTCGATCCCCTGTTCGCCCCGGCGGCCTCCCTGCCCGGCGTGGGGCCCAAGATCGCCCCCCTGCTGGATCGCCTCCTGGGCGAGCCCGGCAGGCCAGCGCGCATTGCCGACTTGCTGTTTCATCTCCCCAACAGCGGCATTTCCCGGGAGATGAAGGGCTCCATCGCCGATGCGCCCGTCGGCGAGCCGGTGACCCTCTCGGTCACCGTGGTGGCCCATCGCCCGCCTCCCCCGGGACGCCGCGCGCCCTACCGGATTCTCGTCGAGGACGAGACGGGGGATGTCTCGCTCGTCTTCTTCAACGGTCAGAAGGCTCGCCTCGAAAAGCTCCTGCCCGTCGGCGAGCGCCGCTATGTCTCGGGCAAGATCGAGCTATGGGAGGGCCGCCGCCAGATGGTCCACCCGGACCGGATCCTGGACGAGAGGGGCATCGAGAACCTCCCGGCCGTCGAGGCGGTTTACGGCCTGACGGAGGGCCTCTCCTCGCGGATGGTCGGCAAGTATATCGGAGCCGCCCTGGAGCGGGTGCCGAACCTGCCCGAATGGCAGGATGCGGCCTGGCTCGACCGGAATGCCCTGCCTGATTTCAGGAAGGCGCTTTTTGCGCTGCACAGGCCCGACAGCGCATCGCAGCTTTCCGAGGAGGCGATTGCCAGATCCGCCCCCCGCCGCCGGCTGGCCTATGATGAACTGCTTGCCTCGCAGCTCGCCCTGGCTCTCGTTCGAAGCCGCATGCGCCGACTTCCGGGACGGGTGAACGCGGGCGACGGGCATCTGGTCGAGAAGCTCAAGAATGCCCTGCCCTTCGGCCTCACCGCATCCCAGGCTCAGGCGATCGAGGACATCCGTCGTGATCTCGTCTCCGACAGGAAAATGCTCCGGCTCCTCCAGGGCGATGTGGGCTCCGGCAAGACCGTCGTCGGCCTTCTCACCATGGCGAGTGCCATCGAGGCGGGCCGGCAGGCAGCCATGATGGCGCCGACCGAAATCCTCGCCCGCCAGCACTACGAGCGGCTCGCCCCGATGGCGGAGCAGGCCGGACTGACGATTGCCCTCCTGACGGGCCGCGACAAGGGCGCCGCCCGCAAAGCTGTCCTCGCCGGTCTGGCGGACGGGAGCATTCAGATCGCCGTCGGCACCCACGCCCTGTTCCAGGAAGGCGTGGCTTTCCAGGATCTCGGCGTCGCCGTGGTCGACGAGCAGCATCGTTTCGGGGTCCACCAGCGACTGGCGCTGAGTTCCAAGGGCGAGGCCGTCGATATTCTCGTCATGACCGCGACGCCGATCCCGCGCACCCTCGCGCTGACCTATTTCGGCGACATGGACGTGTCGGTGCTGAGCGAAAAGCCCGCGGGCCGCAAGCCCATCGCCACGAAGCTGATCTCCATCGACCGGCTCGACGAGGTGATCGGCGGCATCGGACGTGCCATCGCCAACGGCGATCAGGTCTATTGGGTCTGCCCGCTCGTCGGCGAATCCGAAACGGTCGACCTCGCCGCGGCGGAGGAGCGGTACGAGACGCTCAGGAGTTTTTTCGGCGATCAGGTCGGCCTCGTCCATGGCAAGCTCGCCGGGAAGGACAAGGACGCCGCCATGGAGCGGTTCTCGAGAGGCGAAACCAAGATCCTCGTCTCGACGACAGTGATCGAAGTGGGCGTCGATGTGCCCAACGCCACGATCATGGTGATCGAGCATGCGGAACGCTTCGGCCTCGCCCAGCTCCATCAGCTGCGCGGCCGCATCGGGCGCGGGTCGAAATCCTCCACCTGTCTTCTCGTCTACAAAGGCCCGCTCGGCCAGATCGCTCAGGCGCGCCTCGAAATGATGCGCCAGACGGAGGACGGTTTCCGGATAGCGGAAGAGGACCTGCGCCTGCGCGGTGAAGGCGAGGTGCTGGGCACCCGCCAGTCCGGCACCCCCGGCTTCAAGCTCGCGCGGCTCGAAGTGGACGGCGATCTTCTGGCCGCGGCGCGGGACGATGCACGCCTGATCGTCGACCGGGACCCGGAACTCTTGAGCGAACGCGGTCAGGCGCTGCGCATCATGCTCTACCTGTTCGAGCGGGATTCCGCGATCAAGTTGCTGAGGGCGGGCTGAATCCCTTCCGTCATGGCCGCAACAGGTGCGGCCATGACGGAATAGAGGCTGAACTACTCGACGGTCACGGACTTCGCGAGGTTGCGCGGCTGGTCCACGTCTTTGCCCATGAAGACGGCCGTGTGATAGGCGAGCAGCTGGATCGGGATCGAGTTCAGGATCGGGGCCACGACAGGATGCACGGACGGCATCACGATGGTCGCCATCGTGTCGAGGCCAGTTTCCAGCGCCCCTTTCTCATCCGTGATGAGAATGATGCGCCCGCCACGGGCCGCCACCTCCTGCATGTTGGAGACGGTCTTCTCGAAAATGTGGTCATAGGGCGCGATGACGATGACGGGCATGGTCTCGTCGATCAGGGCGATGGGCCCGTGCTTCAGTTCGCCCGCCGCATATCCTTCGGCGTGGATATACGAGATTTCCTTGAGTTTCAGCGCACCTTCCATGGCAAGCGGATAGGATGTTCCACGTCCGAGATAGAGGACGTCCTTAGCCTTGGAGAGCTCTCGCGCCAGGATCTCGATATCGTGCTCGCGCTTCATGGCTTCGCTCATCTGACCGGGGACGGCAATGAGAGCATCCACGAGTTCCCTCTCCTGCTCGGCACTCAGCGTGCTACGCGCGCGTCCTGCGGCAATCGCGAGAGAGAGGAGAACGGTGAGCTGGCACGTGAAGGCCTTGGTCGAAGCCACGCCCACCTCAACGCCGGCGAGCGTCTGTGCGACCACCGTGCTTTCGCGCGCCATGGTGGAGGTCGGCACGTTCACGACGGACAGCGTGTGCAGCTTCTCGGCCGCGGCATAGCGGAGCGAGGCGAGGGTATCGGCCGTCTCGCCGGATTGGGACACGAAGAGCGCTAGTTCGCCAGGCTCGAGAGGAGCCTCGCGGTAGCGGAATTCCGACGCCACATCGATCTCGACCGGAATTCGTGCAAGACGCTCGAACCAATATTTGGACACCAGCCCGGCGAGATAGGCCGTGCCGCAGGCCGAGATTGAGATCCGCTTCAGGTCCCTGAAATCGAAAGGCAGCTCGAACGGAAGCTCCACGCGCCCGGCGGTGAAGTTCACGTAATGCGCCAGCGTGCGCCCCACCACCTCCGGCTGCTCATGGATTTCCTTGGCCATGAAGTGGCGGTGGTTGCCTTTGTCGGCCATGAAGGAGCCGGCTGGAATCTTGTGGCGCGGGCGCTGGACCATCGCTCCGGACGCATCACGGATGTCCGCGCCCTTCCGGCTCAGGATCACCCAATCGCCGTCGTCCAGATAGGTGATGTCGCCCGTCAACGGCGCCAGCGCCAGCGCATCCGACCCGAGATACATCTCGTCCTCGCCGTAGCCGAGCGCGAGCGGCGCACCATGGCGGGCGCCGATCAGCATCTCGTCCTCGCCGTTGAAAAGAAAGGCGAGCGCGAAGGCGCCGCGCAGGCGCGGGAGAGTGACGGCCACGGCCTCCACCGGCGGGCGTCCCTGCTGCATTTCGTAAGTCACGAGCTGCGCCACGACCTCGGTGTCGGTCTCCGTTTCGAACTGAACGCCCTTGGCCTCGAGACCCGCCTTCAGCTCGCGGAAGTTCTCGATGATGCCGTTGTGCACGACCGCGAGGCGATCGGTCGCGTGCGGGTGGGCGTTCGTCTCGTTCGGCTTGCCGTGCGTCACCCACCGCGTGTGGCCGATGCCG
>DASRWK010000215.1:0-7736 GCA_035776715.1 Microvirga sp. | reverse complement strand
AGGGCTGATGGACCGCGCGAATCAATGCCGCGCAATAAAAAAGCCGCCCGGGGCGGCTGCTTTTAGGAAGTTTTGGTGGAGCTGAGCGGGATCGAACCGCTGACCTCGTGAATGCCATTCACGCGCTCTCCCAACTGAGCTACAGCCCCACTTGAAGTCCGCGGTGTTTGGGGCACCGCGGCGTCTCTATAATCGGGTCGGACGCGAGGTTCAAGCCTCTTCGTCGTCTTCCAGATCACTATCGATCAGATCCGACACGTCGTCGTCGCTCTCCTCCTCGTCCTCGAGGAAAGTGTCGTCGGTGTCGTCGTCGCCCACGTCGATATCGTCGTCGACCGGGATGTCCTTTTCGTTCTCGTCAGCCTCGACCTCGTCGAGGGAGACCATCTCCGGACCGGCGGCTTCCAGCTCGACATCCTCTTCATCATCGGCGGCGCGAGCGACTGCTGGCGCGGCGGCGCGGCTCAAGGCCACGGCCTGGAAGACGGTGCCGCATTTCGGGCAGACTGCCGGGTCCCTGTTGAGGTCGTAGAATTTAGCGCCGCAGCTCATGCACTGGCGCTTCAAGCCGAGTTCCGGTTTGGCCACGGGTGATTGCCTTCATGGAAGTGAATGGTTGGGAAGGCACCCGTTAGTCATGAGGGAAAGGCTTGTCAAATGGGAAATTGCACCGAAGGGCCCCGCAGCATGCACCTTGCGGCGTGACGGCGCGGAGCGCCCGTGTTAGAGCCCGCCTCCGAAGAGAAGGCAAGGAATACGAGAATGTCCCACGCCCATGGCCCTGCCATCCCCGTGTCCAGCAGGTCTGGAAATGCCCTGAAGGGGCGCATCCGCGTTCCCGGCGACAAGTCCATTTCCCACCGCTCCATGATCTTCGGGCTTCTCTCCATCGGCGAAACCCGGGTCGAGGGCCTCCTGGAAGGCGACGACGTTCTGCGCACGGCGGAAGCCTGCCGGGCGCTCGGCGCCACCATCACCCGGGAGGCTCCAGGCCGCTGGCGGGTCAAGGGCGTCGGCATCGGCGGCCTGGCCGAGCCCAAGGACGCCCTCGATTTCGGCAATGCGGGCACCGGCTCGCGCCTCATGATGGGCGTGACGGGAAGCCACCCGATCACCACAACCTTCGACGGCGACGCCTCCCTGCGCAAGCGCCCCATGCGCCGCATTCTGGATCCTCTGGTGAAAATGGGCGTCACCGTGGTGAGCGAGGCGGAAGGCGGCCGCGTGCCCCTGACCCTGCGCGGCCCCAAGGAAACGCTGCCCATCACCTATGAGACCCCGGCGGCCTCGGCCCAGATCAAGTCGGCGATCCTGCTGGCGGGCCTCAACTCGCCCGGCCGCACCACCGTGATCGAGCGCGAGGCAACCCGCGATCACACGGAGCGGATGCTGCGCCATTTCGGCGCGGCGGTCGAGGTCGTCTCCCACGGGGCGGATGGCCGCGCCATTACCCTCCAGGGCCAGCCCGAGCTCCGCGGTACTGAAATTGTCGTGCCGACCGACCCCTCCTCCGCGGCCTTCCCGCTCGTGGCGGCACTGATCACCCCCGGCTCGGACGTCCTGATCGAGGGCGTGATGATGAACCCGCTCCGCACGGGCCTGATCACCACGCTCCTGGAGATGGGCGCCTCCATCGAGCGCCTGAACGAGCGGGACGAGGGCGGCGAGACGGTGGCCGACCTGCGCGTGCGCCACGGCAAGCTGACCGGCGTGACGGTTCCCCATGGCCGCGCGCCTGCCATGATCGATGAATACCCCATCCTCGCTGTCGCGGCTTCCTTCGCCGAGGGCACGACCCGCATGCAGGGCCTCCATGAGCTACGGGTCAAGGAATCGGACCGCCTGGCCGCCGTGGCGGCGGGGCTCGCCGAGGCCGGGGTCGACCATGAGATCCAGGGGGACGACCTGATCGTCCATGGGTCCAGAACGGTGCGCGGCGGCGGCCGGCCGGTCGCGACCCATCTCGACCACCGCATCGCCATGTCCTTCCTCGTAATGGGCCTGGCGACGCAGGAGCCCATGACCGTGGATGACGGGGCGATGATCATGACGAGTTTCCCCTCCTTCATCCCCCTCATGCGTGAACTCGGCGCCACGATTCAGGACTGAGCCGACTATGATCATCGCGATTGACGGCCCCGCCGCGTCAGGCAAGGGAACCCTGGGCAAGCGCCTCTCGGAGCATTTCGGCTTCGCGCATCTCGACACCGGCCTGCTCTACCGGGCCGTCGCCCGGGTGATGCTGGACCGGAGGATCGACCTTGCGGACCGGGATGCGGCCCAGGAGGTGGCGCTCAAGCTCGACGTGTCTCATCTCGACGATCCGCGCCTGCGCGGCGCCCAGATGGGAGAGGCGGCCTCGGTGATTTCGGGCTATCAGCCCGTTCGCGACGCCCTCCTGGCCTTCCAGCGCCAGTTCGCCGGGCAACCCCCCGGAGCCGTTCTCGACGGGCGGGACATCGGCACCGTGGTCTGTCCTGACGCGGATGTGAAGCTCTTCATCACGGCAGCCCCCGAGGAGCGCGCCCGCCGCCGGCATCTCGAGCTGCAGAAGAGGGGCGAGCAGATTGTCTACGAGACCATCCTCGAGGACATCCGCCGCCGGGACGAGCGCGACATGAACCGCAGCTCGGCCCCCCTGAAGCCTGCAAGCGACGCGATCATCCTCGATACGACCCAACTTGACGCCGACGCGGCCTTCCGGGCCGCCCTCGATCTCGTCAGGGCCAAGAGCGGGTGCCCATAGCGCGGGTGCCCCCAACGTGACCTTGCGTCACGCTCAGAAGCTGGCACACTGAGCGAACCAGTCCGCCTCCCGTCCAAGGAGAATACGATGGTTCGCTCAGCGATAATCCATCTGGCAGCAGGGCTCTCCCTGCTGTGGACGTGCCTCGCATTGCCGGCCCAGGCGCAGAGCGAAACCGAAGTCGACCTGGCGCTCGTGATCGCCGTCGACATTTCCTTCTCCATGGACACGGACGAGCAGGCCCTGCAGCGGGAGGGCTTCGCCCAAGCCTTCCGCTCGCAGCAGGTCCATGATGCGATCAGCAGCGGCCTGACCGGCAGGATCGCCGTCACCTATATGGAATGGGCCGGATCGCCGGACCAGCGGGTGATCATCCCCTGGACGATCCTCGACAATCCCGAAAGTCTGATGGCGTTTGCAGACAGGATCGCCTCGACGCCCCTGCGCCGCGCCCAGCGCACCTCGATCTCCAGCGCCATCGATTTCAGCGTGCGGCTCCTCGAAGAGAGCGGCGTCGAGGCCATGCGGCAGGTGATCGACGTGTCGGGGGACGGCCCCAACAACCAGGGGCGCAGCGTGGTGCAGGCGCGCGACGACGCACTGGCCAAGGGGATCACCATCAACGGCCTGCCCATCATGCTGCGCAAGCCCGGTTATCTCGACATCCCCGAGCTCGACGTCTATTACAGGGACTGCGTGATCGGCGGCCAGGGGGCCTTCACGGTTCCCGTTCGTGAACACGACCAGTTCATCGAGGCCATCAAGACCAAGATCCTTCTTGAGATCGCCAACCTCATGCCCGAGCAGCCTTCCCCCATCAACCGCATTCAGAGCGCATCCCCCACGAACTGCATGGCCGGCGAGATGCAGTGGCGGGATCGCTGGAGCAATTGAGCCTCTCTCATGAAGAAACTGACTTTGGCGCTCGTGGCTCACGACGCCAAGAAGAACGACATGGCGGATTTCGCCGCCATGTTCGAGGACGACATTCGGCCCTTCGATATCTTCGCCACCGGCACCACCGGCGGGCGCGTGATGGAGCGCTGCCCCTCCCTTTCCATCACGCGCCTGAAGAGCGGCCCGCTCGGCGGCGATCAGCAGATCGGCGCGATGATCGCGGAGGGCAGGATCGACGCCTTGTTCTTCTTCGTCGACCCTCTCTCGCCGCATCCGCATGACGTGGACGTGAAGGCGCTGATGCGCCTGGCTCTCGTCTACAACATCCCGATGGCCCTCAACCGCGCCACGGCGGAGCGGCTGATCCAGTCGTTCCGGGAATGAGAAACCGCCTCAAGTCCCGCGCGGCTTCGCGCGCCGCGTCGGCGGCGCAGCGAGCGGATCGTCCGGCCAAGGGTGCTTCGGATATTGCCCACGCATGTCGGCCCGCACCGCCGCCCAGGACCCGCGCCAGAAACCCGGCAGATCGCGCGTGATCTGAATGGGGCGCTGGGCAGGCGAAAGAAGATGCAGGATGAGCGGAACGCGTCCTGCCGCGATGGTGGGATGCTTGTCGAGGCCGAACAGCTCCTGCACCCGCACGGCCAGGACGGGCCCTTCCGGCGCGCCGTAATCGATGGGGATCTGCGAGCCCGTCGGCACCTCGATATGGGTCGGCGCCTCGGCGTCGAGACGCCGCTGGAGATTCCAGGGCAGAAGGCCGCGTAGGGCCTCGCTTAAGAGATCGGGCCCGATCTCGCTCAGGCCGCTCTTTCCCATGAGATGCGGCGCAAGCCATTCATCCGCCGTCGCGGTGAGCGCCTCGTCGGAGAGGTCGGGCCACTCATCGCCTTCCGCCTTGCGCAGGAACATCACGCGCTCGCGCCACTGCGCCAGCGCCTTCGACCACGGCAGGGCATCGAGTCCCAAGGACAAGAGTCCCTTGGCCAGAGCGCGTGCGGCCTCCTCCGTCGCCGGGACCTTCAACGGACGCTCGCTGAACACGAGCGCCCCGAGGCGGCGTACGCCGCGGGCACGCAACGCCCTCGCCTGGCGGTCGAAGGCGATCTCGTCGCTCTGTTGGATCCTGTCCGCGAAAGCAGCCTCGATCTCCTCCATGGCGATCGGAGCGGCCGCGAGGATGCGGGCGGAAGCAGCGCCGCCCGCGATCTCGGCGACGGCGAGAGTGGGCTCCTTTGCCAGACGCTCGTGCGCCTCCAGCGAAGCGCCGCGCCCGTTCGCCATGAGATACTCGCCCGGCTTGCCGCGTGCTTTCGCAAGGCGGTCTGGATAGGCGAGCGTGAGCAGGGCGCCGAAGGAACGGGGCTCGCTTCCGGCAGGCCCCGTCCGGCTCCTCGCCCAGTTGTCGGCCATGCGCCGCATGTCCTCCGCGCGCCGTGAACGGTCGCGGCGGAAACGCTCGACGCGCTCGGCCAGATCCACCGCGTCGCCGCCTAGCCCGCGCTCCACGAGAACGGCGGCGAGATCCGCCGCATCGCGCGCCTGCCCGCTCTCTCCCGCGCTCAGAACCATCCGCGCCAAGCGCGGCGGGAGAGGCAGGTCGCGCAGGCGTCGCCCCGTCTCCGTGATGCGCCCTTCGCCATCGAGAGCATCGAGTTGCTGAAGCAGCGCACGCGCCTCCTTCACAGCCGGGGCGGGCGGCAGATCGAGAAACGCGAGGGTGGAAGGATCGGTGACGCCCCAGGCTGCGCAATCGAGAAGCAGCGGCGCGAGATCGGCCGCGAGGATCTCAGGGCGCATGAAGGGTTCGAGCGCGCCGGTCGCGGCCTCTTCCCACAGGCGATAGCAGATACCAGGCTCCGTTCGCCCGGCTCGGCCCCGGCGCTGATCGGCGGCGGCGCGAGAAACCCGCACGGTCTCGAGGCGCGTCAGGCCGATATTCGGCTCATAGACAGGCACGCGGGCGAGGCCCGAATCGACGACTACGCGCACGCCCTCGATGGTGAGCGACGTTTCCGCGATGGACGTGGCAAGCACGACCTTGCGCCGACCGGGCCTGGCGGGACTCACGGCCAGATCCTGCTCTCCGCGGTCGAGCGCCCCGTAGAGAGGCGCGATGTCGATCACAGGATCGGCAATCCGTTCCCGCAGCATGGTCTCGACGCGGCGTATTTCGCCCTGCCCCGGCAAAAATACCAGGATCGACCCGCCCTCCGCGCGTAGGGCGCGCATGACGGCATCCGCCACCTGATCCTCGATGCGGCGATTGGGATCGCGCCCGAGATAGCGGGTCTCCACCGGATAGGCGCGGCCCTCGGATTCGATCACCGGCGCATCGCCGAGGAGCCTCGCCACTCGCGCGCCGTCGAGCGTTGCCGACATGACGAGCAGGCGCAGGTCCTCGCGTAAGCCACCCTGCGCATCGAGCGCGAGCGCAAGGCCCAGATCCGCATCGAGGGAGCGCTCGTGAAACTCGTCGAAGAGCACGGCCGCGGTGCCGTCGAGACTGGGATCGTCGAGGATCATGCGGGCGAAGACACCCTCGGTGACCACCTCGATGCGCGTCCTGCGGCTCACCTTGGAGCCCAGGCGCACCCGAAGGCCGACCGTCTCCCCCACCGGCTCTCCCAGAGTCTGCGCCATGCGCTCCGCCGCGGCGCGCGCCGCCAGGCGGCGGGGCTCCAGCACGATGATCTTTCCGCCCCGCACCCAAGGCTCGTCCAGTAGAACGAGCGGCACGCGCGTGGTCTTGCCCGCGCCGGGCGGGGCCACCAGCACCGCGTTGGCGCGGCTGCGCAGACTCACCGTGAGATCGGCGAGCACCGCATCGATGGGCAGGGAGGTGTCGAAAGCGCGCATGCCGCCTGATGGCTCAAGCCAGCCCGAAGAGCAAGCCCGCCTCAGACCGGAAAGCCGTACCGCCGCAACTCGGCGGCCAGATCGACCTGTTCGTCGGGATAATGGATTGCGTGCATGCCCACCGCGCGGGCCGTTTCGATGTTGGCCCGCGAATCGTCGATGAACACGCAATCGACCGCATCGAGCCCGTAGCGGTCGAGCAGGAGGTGGTAGATGGCGGGATCGGGCTTCAGAAGCCGCTCGTCGCCCGAGACGATCACCCCGTCGAAGCCTGCCAGGAAGGGAAAGAGCTCCTTCGCCTGGACAAATTTGGGGCCCGAGAAATTGGTGATGGAGTAGTTCGGCACACCAGCCTCTCGCAATCGCAGGAGCAGGGCCACGTTCTGCTCGTAGGTGCCCGCAACGGTTTCCGGCCAGCGCTCGTGGAAGGCGCGGATCGCGCTCTCGTGCTTGGGATGCTCGTTCACAAGGAGGGCCACCGCCTCGTCCCAGTCGCGGCCCCTGTCCTGCTCCACGTTCCAGGCGGGAGTGCAGACATTGCCCAGGAACCACTCCATCTCCGCCTCGTCCTCGAAGACGGTGCGATAGAGATGGCGCGGATCCCAGCGCAGCAGGACATTACCGATATCGAAGACGACGGTGGTGGGTTGCCGAGTGCTCACGATTGCCCCTTTTGCTTGGTTGTTAGGCCTTTATCCCTTCATCGGCCGTTTGGCCATTCGTCAATCGGGCATGGCGGCTCTTCAAGAACCGAAGCAGGATGACGATTCGGGTTAAATCCAGCTGGGCTTGGCGGATCGACGAGACGAACTTCGCACTTCCCGTGACAATGCATGGAACCGAGGGCCTCGCAGCGGTGAAGGCCGCCAACCTGTCCCTCATCGCGCCGGCGGGAGAGGCCAGCGCGGATCGGCGGGGAGAGCCGCTCCCCGCCCCCCATCGGCCGCACACACCCTGAAGGCGATCAGCCGCCAATATTGTAGGCCGCAAGGGCCGCCATGTTGACGATGTCGTTGTCGGTGGCGCCGAGCGAGACGATCTGCACCGGCTTATCGAGCCCCACCACGAGCGGCCCCATGACCATCGCGCCGCCGAGTTCCTGCAGCATCTTCGTCGAGATGGATGCGGAGTGGAATGCGGGCATGATGAGCACGTTCGCTGGCCCGGTGAGGCGGCTGAAAGGATACTGCGCCATCAGATCGCGATTGAGCGCCACATCCGCTGCCATCTCGCC
>DASRWK010000214.1:0-9307 GCA_035776715.1 Microvirga sp. | reverse complement strand
GCTCGAGCAGGAGGCTGGAGATCGTGAGCGACCCGTAAACGGACAGCGCGATCAGCGCGAGAATGCCGAAGGCCATGCCGGCATAGAAGCGGCCTGCGACTCCGGTGAAGGCATTGGCCCATTTCGAACGGGCGGTAGAAGCGATTTGAGACATCTCATCCTCATCTTCGCGCCGAGGTCACCATGGCGCGCGCATTCACAATTCGATGAGGAAGTAACCGGCGAGGCTTGCCTGGGGATGGTGCGGGACCCGATCCTGCCGCGGGGATGGCGGACCCGGCGCCTGCCTGCCGTCGGGGCATCTCAGAGAACAACGATTCCGGCGTGCTTCGCCTTGTTGTCGGGCTCCACATGGATGGTAATGAGGGCATCCTCGATTTCGCCCTTCAGCGCACGCTCCAGGCGGTCGCAGATATCGTGCGCATCGGTCACGCTCATGCTGCCGGGGACGACCAGATGAAAATCGATGAACGTCATCTTGCCCGCATGCCGCGTGCGCAGGTCGTGCGCCTCGATGGCGCCTTCCGCATTGACGGAGATGATCTCTCGCACCCGCGAGAGGGTCGCCTCAGGCAGGGCCTCGTCCATGAGGCCGCCGACGCTTTCCTTGATCAGGCCCCAGCCGGACCAGAGAATGTTGACCGCGACGAGAGCCGCCAGAACGGGATCGAGCCAGGCCCAGCCGGTCACGGGCACGAAGACGAGGCCCACGATGACCCCGGCGGAGGTGACCACATCGGTCATCAGGTGACGCCCGTCGGCTGCAAGGGCGGGGGAGCGCAGGCGGCGGCCCTGGCGAATGAGGATCCACGACCAGGCGCCGTTGAGGACGCTCGCCGCCGCATTGACGGCAAGGCCCATGGCGGGTGCGTCGAGCATCTTGGGAGAGAGGAAACCGTAATAGGCCTCACGCAGGATCATCAGGGCCGCCACGATGATCAGCACGCCCTCGAGAACGGCGGAGAAATACTCCACCTTGTGGTGACCGTAGGGATGATTGGCATCGGCGGGTGCTGCGCTCACCCGGACGGCCATGAAGGCCGCGATCGCCGTCACCACGTTGATGATGCTCTCCAGCGCGTCCGAATAGAGCGCAATGCTCCCCGTCAGGTGATAGGCGGCATATTTGAGCGCAAAGACGAGCGCTCCAACGAATATGCTGCCGACGGCGAGCTTTTGAATGCGACTCATGGCTGGCATCGACAAACGGGGCGGCGGGACGGAAGAGCCGCCGTTATAGTGAATGCGCCTCCGAGCGCAAGTCGTTCATTTTACTTGCAATTCGCTCGCAAAAGCGGGCGGATCAGCGCGACATTGCGCCGATCTTGTGCATGAGCGTCCGGTAGTAGCCCGCCAGGGAGGGGGCAAGCGACCGGCAGCGGACGATGAGGCCGAGCGCTTCGTTTCGTCGTCCTTCACGGAGGTGCCCGAGAGCCTCCGCATGAAGCCGTGAGAGTTCCGCAACGGCAGGATCGTGGCGCTGTGAGGCGGGCGCCACGACGGTGAAGATGGCCGATTCCGCTGCGCGCCCGCGCACGGCGATCCGGTCGAGCTCGATCAGCACGTAATCGTCGCGCACGGCCTCGGCCGTCGCCGGGCCGAGGATCAGCGACACATTGTATTCCTTCGACAGGCTCTCAAGGCGCGAAGCGAGGTTCACCGCGTCGCCGAGCACCGAATAATCGTAGCGCCAGCGCGAGCCCACATTGCCCACCACGCAATCGCCCGTGTTGATCCCGATGCCGACCGCGAACTGGGGTGCGCTCTCGCCCTCCTCCTGCCGCAGAGCGGTATTCAACAGGGTGACGGCCTCCATCATGCGCATGGCCGCGCGCACTGCGCGCCGCGGATGATCGGGGCTCGGCAGAGGGGCGTTCCAGAACGCCATGACGCAATCGCCCATGTACTTGTCGATGGTGCCGCCTTCCGCCAGCACGGCTTCGGAGAGCGGATCGAGCAGGCGGTTGATGAGCGCGGTCAGCCGCTCGGGCTGGTCCTTCAGGGTTTCCGACAGGCTGGTGAAGCCGCGCACGTCGCAGAACAGAACCGAGAGGTTGCGCCGCTCTCCGCCGAGCCTGAGCGCACCCGGATCGCGCGCGAGCTCCGCGACGAGATCGGGCGAAAGATAGCGCGAGAAGGCCTCCGACACCGCATGGCGCAGCTGCCGCTCGCGCGCATAGTCCAGGCCGAAGCGTGCGCCGAACACCGCGAGCGCCGCCGCGGCAGGCAGAACAGGCGGCGCCCAGATGCGCCCGAAGCGCAGCGTGAGCCACGCGAGGGCGAAGAGAAGCACGATCATGAACAGGGCGGAGAGCCCGGTGCGCCAGGTCACGCCGCGGATCGACAGGGCCGCTGCCCCGAAGGCGGCCGTCACGAGGAGGGCCAGCACGGCG
Organism: Microvirga sp.; assembly: GCA_035776715.1. Lineage (GTDB taxonomy): Bacteria > Pseudomonadota > Alphaproteobacteria > Rhizobiales > Beijerinckiaceae > Microvirga. Next base: position 6,914 of record DASRWK010000214.1, on the reverse strand, counting down.
ACACGCGGAATGGGGACGACGAAGAGATCGTGGCGCAGGTTGTCGAGGATCGTTGCCTGCACCTCCACCCCGGCGGTGAGTTCCCCCGTGGTCAGCGTATAGGCCGTGGGGAAGGTATCGGGCGCGCCCGCATCGGCGGAGGCCGCAGCCTTCAGGCTGAGTCCCACGAGAACGATCTTGTCCTCGAATCGTCCGGGTTGAAGAAACGTCTCCGGGTCGAGTGCCTGGTAGTAGGAAACGGTCGGATAGGTGCGGGCGGGCCCGAAATATTGAATGAGAGCACCCTCGGGCGGAGGCTGCGTAGGCTCTCCGGCAACGCGCAGGATCTCGGCCGCGAAGCCATCGGGCTGGGTGGGCATCTGGCGCAGATACACGTCGCCATCGGGCGCGACCGAAGCGACGCCAGGAACTGCGCCCGCGTCGAGAAACGGATCGATCGGATTGACGCGGGTAATCTGAAGGCCGTGATCGAGCTTCGTCGAAACGTCATCCGATGCCAGCACCACGTCCGGCCCGAGGGCTGCCGCAAATCGCCTGTCGGCTTCCTCCGTCGACGGTTCGGAAAAGATGATGTCGAAGGCGACGACCTTGGCGCCCGCCGCGCGCAGACGCTCCGCGAGCCGGGCGTGGAGTTCCCGCGGCCACGGCCAGCGCTGCCCGATCTCGGAGAAGGACGGCTCGTCGATGGCCACCACCTCCACGCCGGAGGCCTGAGGGCGTGGCGGTGCGATGATCGAGAGGATGTCGAAGATCTTTGCTTCCACCAGTTTGAAAGGTGGGAAGAAGACGAGCGGCGTCAGAAGAGCCGCGACCAGCCCCGCCATGACGAAATGCCGCCAGAACGGCTCTCCAGTCTGGATGCGTGGGGCCGAGGCGGGAGCGCTCACCCTTAGAACCGCGCCTTCACGCCGGCCGCGAAGGTGCGGCTCGGGCCGGGAATATTCGGCGCGACCTGGAATTTCTCGTCGAACATGTTGAGCAGGCCGAATTCCACCAGAAGCCGCCGGTCAGGGGTCTCCCATGTCAGAGACGCATCCGCCGTCCAGTAATCGTCGAGCGTCGTGCCCGAGAGTTCGCCGGTGAAGTCGCCCACATAGGTGGCCGCCATGGTGAGCTTGAGCCGACTCGGATGGACGAAGGTGACGCCTGCACGCGCGAAGTTGCCGGCGATCAGCGGCACGTCACCGCCGCGCCCGGTTCCCGAGAGCACCTCCGTCGATTGTGTGCCGATGGTGCCGAACACGCCGATGCCGTGGGTGAGCCAGAGATTGGCGGTGGCCGCCAGCCGTTCGATGCGCGCCTTCTCGATGGCAATGCTGTCGAAGATGTTCGGAATGCCGATGTCGAGATTCTCCGCGTCCTGCCGTTGATACTCGAGAGCCGTGAACAGATAGGGCGACCATTCCGCATCCCAGCGAAGGGCGAGCGTGTCGATCTGTCCGCCGAGGGCGAGCGGCAGCGTGTTCGGCACGAGCCCCACGGTCGTGACGGGCGAGAGCGTATAGGCGAGCGGCATGAGGCCGTCGCTGCGATAGGCGGCCCGCAGCCAATGGCCTTCGAAGGGCGAGATGCCGATTCCGACGCGCGGGGAGACCATGCTGTCGTCGCTGAAATCGGTGTCCAGGGCCGTGCGCTGGATCCCGGCCTGGGCCTCGAACCAGTCGGAGGGGCGCCAGAACAGGTCGGCGTAGAGGCGGCTCGCCTTGAACGTGGCGTCGGATTCCTCGTCGACGGGGATGGAAGTGTACTGGCCGGTAGCGGCGTCGAAGAGATAGGTCAGCCCCTCGGCGCTGCTGAAGATGCGCCCGCGTTGCGCCTCGAAACCGTAGCGAAGGGTGAAGTCGCCGAACCCGACGGTGTGAGCCAGGGCGGCCGCCACTCCGTCGGTTCGGGTGCGCTCCCTTTGCTGTCCTCCCAGGATCAGGGTGGGAGAGAGCGTCAGGGCCAGATTCCAGAAGCGATCGTTGACGATGCGCTGGCCGAAGATGGCTGCGGTCAGGACGTTCCTGTCGCTGAAGCTGTGGCTCCAGCCGGCGCCGCCGAGCACGGAGGTCGTATCCTGGGTGCCGTCGAAGAGCCGCGTGGGCGTGCGGATGGTTGCAATACCCGGCTCCTGGTCCGCCGCCGCTCCAAACAGCACGAACCGGTCCGCCGCCGAAGGGGCCGAGCCGATGAAGAAGGAGCCGTTGGTCGCATCCTGCCGGTCGATGGTCGCGCCGCTTCCCGACTGAGTCCGGCCCGCGGTCAGGGAGAAGGAGGTAGGGAGCGGCTCGTTGGAATAGCCTTGGACATTCGCTTCCGCCTCCCAGCCGATATGGCCATCGCGGGACAGCAGACCTCCGCCGATCTCGACGTCGATGAAGGGGCGACGGATGAGATCCAGGCGCCCGATGCGGCCGGAAACCGCGAGCGGATCGAAGAACAGGCCCTGGAGCGTCAGGTTGAGGGCCGTCATGTCCGCGCCCACGCCCGTTTCGATGGTGGAGACATCGGGCCGGGCCGTGAACAGGTTGGGCCGGTCGACGGCGGCCTGGTCGAAATAGCTCGACGCGTTGAACGGGTCGAACACGCGGTCGCCGTAGAAACGCGACCACTCGTTCAGGTTCAGGAAGCGATAGGCCTGGGCCGGATAGGATCCTCCGTCCTTGTTCACCGCGAGACCCGCGAAGTCGCCGCCGCGCTGACGGTAGCGGCGCAGAGTCTCCCGGGCGGCGAGCACCGCCTGGTCCGCCCGATACTGATCGATGGCGATCGCCGTGCGCGCGCTCGATACCACGGGATCGTTGGGATCGAGCCGGTCTGCATTGTCGAGGGCCTGATCGGCGAGTTCCTCGTCGCCGTTCTGGTAATAGGCGGCCGCCGCCATGAGCAGGCCCTGAGACCAGGCAGGATTGGCTGCGGAGCCCGCGAGAATGGCCTTGATCGCCCTGTCGGTCTCGCCCTTCTGCAGGAGATAGCGGCCGCGGGCCACATAGGCGACATGAAAGCCGGGATCGAGGGCGAGCGCCTTGTCGATCAGGGCACCCGCTTCCTCGACGCGGTTCTGGTCGAGGAGCAGGATCGCGAGATTGGCGTAGGAGACGGGACTTCCGGGGTCTTCCGCGATGGCACGGCGCAGGGCTTCTTCCGCGGCGAGAGGACGGTCGCGGTCGGATTCGAAGAGGCCGAGGCTGTTCCAGATGCCGGAATTGCCCGGTGCGATGGCGGCCGCCTTGCGCAGGGCCTCCACGGCGGCGTTCACCTCGCCGTCGATGTCGCCCCGGATGTTGCTGTCGGCGGCGATGACTTCCGGATCCTCGGGATCGAGGGCTTTCGCCCGGGCAATGGAGGCGCGCATCTCCTCGCGCCTGTTCAGGGCATAGGAGACCTGTGCCGACATCACGGCGATGCGGACGTCGTTCGGGAAGCGCTTTTCCGCGGCCTTCAGCACCTCGGCCGCCGCGTTGAGGTCCTGGCGGAAGGCCACCACATAGGCATGGGCCAGCGCGGCAAGCGGTTCATGGGCGGATCCCTTGGGTTCGGGGTGCACGCGCTTCGGATCGGCGAGCGACTGGGCGATGTAGCGTCCATAAGCGGCGATGACCCGCCGCTTCGCATCGACGCCCAGTTCGGCCTTGCCGAAGAGCGCGGCCGCTTCCGACCAGCGGTGCTGCGATCCGAGCAGGGTGGCCTCCACCAGATCGGCGCGGGCGCGCTGCGTGGCGCTCAGGCCCCTGGCGCGCGCCTCGGCGAGAGCCTGGGCGGCCACGGCGCGCCCATCGAGAACGAGGGCCGTCTCGGCAAGGCTCAGCCAGTCTTCCGCGCTGCGCCTCTCAGGCGATATGTCCGCGACCCGCGCGCGCTCGGCCCGCAGGGCCGGACCGCTCAGCGGCGAGACAGGCATCGAGGAGAACGTATCCCGCAGGCTCAGATAGAAGAGCATCTGCTCCCGGTCTTCGGAACTCGTGAGCACGAACTTCGTCGGCGCCTGCCCGATGGTGGCTACCGCCCCCTCGCCCTGACGCACCGTCACGGAGCCTTGCGCATTGCGCAGCTCGACTACGCCTTCGAGCACCACGAGAGAGGTGCGCCCGCCCTCGACGGACAGGGACCAGTCGGTGCCGCGGATGGCGGCCACCGCCGCGGGGGTCTTCACGTCGACGCCCGAACCGCCGCGCGCGGCGCGCGCCCAGATATTGCCTGCGTCGAGACTGAGCGCGGTCGTGCCGTTGCCGACGCCCGCGACGTCGTTCACGGTCAAAGTGGAGTTGCGGCCGACGCGGATCTGGGTCCGGTCCGCAAACAGGATCGCCAGATTGCCGATGGCGTTGGTGCGCAGCATGTCGCCGCCGATGACATCCTGCCGAATCTGCGCCGCCCGCCAGAGATCCTCGCGGACGAAGCGCATCTCCTCCCCTCCCTTGGCGGCCACGATCGAGCCCACAGCGGGAAGCGGCCTGGGAAAGGGCGATTGCGCATGGGCCTCGGCCAAGCACAGAACGAGAGAGCTTGCGGCAGCAAGCAGCCGAAAGGGAGGGGCAGCCATGATGTCTTCTGTGATAACGTGTCCTGATCCTGCGGACCCAAGCTTAGCAGGTATGCGGCAGGATCAAAGCCGAATCAACCAGCATGGTATGTGCTCAGAAGCACATGACTCATTCCCTTAGGGGAGAGGCATGGAGGATCGTAGGGCCGGGAGAAACGGACCTCAGGATGCGACCGTGCGCCGGGCCATGATCAATTTCTGCTTCAGGTCGTTCTGAGCGAAAGGTTTCTGGAGGACCGGGCGATCGCGGAAGGAGTCGCGGATCCCTGCGCTGCCGTACCCTGTCGAGAAGACGAAGGGGATCGAGCGCTGGGCCAGGGCCTCGGCCACGGGATAGATGGGCTCGCCTGCGACGTTCACGTCGAGGATGGCCAGGTCCACCTGCTCCCGGGCGACGGCCTCCAGGGCAGCGGAAAGGCGCGCCGCCGGGCCGATCACTTCGCAGCCGAAATCGAGCAGCATGTCTTCCAGCAGCAGGGAGATCGCCGCCTCGTCTTCCACCACGAGGATGCGTAGCCCGTTCAGATCTCCGTCGCTCGTCACGCTATCGGTCACGTCTTTTCTTTCTTTCACGCCAGGCGCCGCATGATCGGCATTCGCTGCACCAGATCCGGGTCTGAACGCCTGCGAAGGCCATGCCGGGAATCAGAGGGTTCTATCATTCTTGCACGGGGGTGCAAAAGCCGACGGCAACCCTTCAGAGCCCCGAAGCTTTATCATTTCGTTGATCTTAGAGCAGCCTCCTGCAATTGCCTAGGTCTCGAAAGGCTTGAGTTTGTTGGATAAAGCGATAGTGAGGTCCAGGCTTGTCACGGCCTTCGTGCGACTCTTCGCCGTGGCTCTGATTTGGACCTGCCCCCATGCCTCAGGCCTGGCCCAGGACCAATCCCGCGTGGTGGTCGCCTCCAAAGCCGATACCGAAGGCGCGCTGCTCGGAAACCTGATCGCCCTTGTGCTCGAGCGGGAGGGAATTCCGGTGCAGCTCCGGGTGCAGCTCGGACCGACCCAGAAGGTCCGCTCCGCCCTTTTGTCCGGCGAGATCGATCTTTATCCGGAATACACGGGCAATGGGGCCTTCTTTCACGGAACGGGCGGAGACCCGGTCTGGAAGTCGCCCGAAAAGGCTTTCGACAGAGTCCGGCGGCTCGATGCCCAACGCCACAATCTCGTATGGCTCGCCCGAGCTCCCGCGAACAACACGTGGCTGATCGCTGTCCGGGGCGATGTGGCCCGGCGGGACCGCCTGACGACCATGGAGGATTTCGCTGCGGCGGTGAGGCGCTCGGCGGATCTCAAGCTGGCAGCCTCGGTGGAGTTCGTGGAGAGCCCGGCCGCCCTTCCATCTTTCGAGAAAATGTACGGTTTCCGGTTTCCTCGGGACAGGATCGCCACTCAGCCGGAAGGGGACACGATGACGACCATGCGCGCGGCGGCACGAAACGCCGATGGCGTGAATGCCGCGATGGTATATGGAACGGACGGAGCCATCGCCGCCTTCGACCTCGTGGTGATGAAGGACGTCAAGGGCGCCCAGATCGTTTATGAGCCCGCTCCGGTGATCCGAGCCGTGACCCTGCGGCGGTATCCGAAGATCGCCGAGGTGCTGCATCCGGTCTTCGGCTCCCTGACGACGGCGAAGCTCCAGGCGCTCAACGCGGAGATCGTCATCGAGGAGAAGCCGGCGCGGGATGTCGCCGTGCGCTATCTCGACGGGTTGAGGGCAGCCAAAGCGGGTTCGCGAACCTCCCCTTGAGCCTTGCCCTTGAGCCTTGCCCGCACCATGCAATCTCCTCAATAATCGGGCCATGTTCAGTCGATCCGTCCCCCTGATTACCCATCGTCATCTACGGCAAGATCCCAAGCCTGCGTCGGAGCGGGATCATGGCTAGACGAGGGGCCAAGGCGCCCATCCTCATCGTCCTGCATCAGGAGCATTCGACCCCCGGGCGCGTCGGACGCCTGCTGGCGGAACGCGGGCACCGGCTCGATATCCGCCGGCCCCGTTTCGGAGATCCGCTCCCTGAAACGCTCGCCGAACATGCCGGTGCGGTGATTTTCGGCGGCCCCATGAGCGCCAACGATCCGGACGATTTCATCAAGACGGAGATCGATTGGATCGGTGTTCCCCTAAGAGAAGGCAAGCCTTTCCTGGGGTTGTGTCTTGGCGCGCAGATGCTCGCCCGGCACATGGGGGCCGGCGTCTGGCAGCATCCGGAAGGGCGGGCCGAGATCGGCTACTACCCGCTCGTGCCGACCGAAGCCGGCGAGCGCCTGAGCGAGATCTGGGGCGTCCCCTGGCCGAGCCATGTCTATCATTGGCATCGCGAGGGGTTCGATTGCCCCTCCGGGGCCGAGACCCTCGCCACGGGCGACGATTTTCCGACGCAGG
>DASRWK010000213.1:0-1679 GCA_035776715.1 Microvirga sp. | reverse complement strand
GCCCGGCGCGAGGCCGGGCTTGTCGAGGAACTTCCGTAATGGAAGCCGGGATCAGTAGCGGTAGTGATCCGGCTTGAACGGCCCATTCTCGGACACGCCGATATAGGCCGCCTGATCGGGGCGCAGCTTGGTGAGCTTCACGCCGATCTTCTCCAGATGAAGCGAAGCCACCTTCTCGTCCAGGTGCTTGGGCAGGGTGTAGACCTTGCGCTCGTACCTGCCCTGATTCGTAAAGAGCTCGATCTGCGCGAGGGTCTGGTTCGTGAAGGAGGCCGACATCACGAAGGACGGATGGCCCATGGCGTTGCCGAGGTTCACCAGTCGGCCTTCCGACAGCAGGATGATGCGGTGCCCGTCCGGGAACTCGATCTCGTCCACCTGCGGCTTGATGTTGTTCCACTTGAGGTTCTTGAGAGCCGCGACCTGGATCTCGTTGTCGAAGTGGCCGATGTTGCAGACGATGGCACGATCCTTCATCGCGCGCATGTGGTCGATCGTGATCACGTCCTTGTTGCCGGTGGCCGTGACGAAGATGTCGGCGCGGGGAGCGGCGTCCTCCATCGTCGTGACCTCGTAGCCTTCCATGGCGGCCTGGAGCGCGCAGATCGGATCGACCTCCGACACCAGCACGCGGCAGCCGGCCTGACGGAGCGAAGCGGCCGAACCCTTGCCCACGTCGCCGAAGCCCGCGACCATGGCGACCTTGCCGGCCATCATCACGTCCGTGCCGCGGCGGATGCCGTCGACCAGCGACTCGCGGCAGCCGTAAAGGTTGTCGAACTTCGACTTCGTCACCGAGTCGTTCACGTTGATCGCCGGGAAGAGGAGCTTGCCCTCCTTCTCCATGATGTAGAGGCGGTGAACGCCCGTGGTGGTCTCTTCCGACACGCCCTTGATCGACTGGGCGAGCTCTGCGAACCAGCCCTTCGGCTTTTCCGAGAGAAGGCGCTTGATGAGAGCGAAGAAGACTTCTTCTTCCTCGGAGCCGGGCTTGTCGAGGAAGGTCGTGTCGCCCTGCTCGGCCCGCAGGCCCATGTGGACGAGCATCGTGGCGTCGCCGCCGTCATCGAGGATCATGTTCGGCATTCCGCCGTCATGCCAGTCGAACAGCTTGGCGGTGAAGTCCCAGTATTCCTTCAGAGTCTCGCCCTTATAGGCAAAGACCGGAATCCCGGCGGCGGCGATGGCGGCGGCGGCGTGGTCCTGGGTAGAGTAGATGTTGCAGGACACCCAGCGGAGGTCGGCGCCGAGAGCCTTCAAGGTCTCGATCAGCACCGCGGTCTGGATGGTCATGTGAAGCGAGCCGGCGATGCGGGCGCCCTTGAGGGGCTGCTTGGGCCCATATTCCTCACGCACGGCCATGAGGCCCGGCATCTCGGTCTCGGCGATCGAGATTTCCTTGCGGCCGAAATCGGCCAAGCCGATGTCTTTGACGATGTAGTCCTGAGCCATGATGGCCTCCTGCACCCGTGGGATTTCCGTTGTGGCTGTCTCTACCAGAGAGACGCCCAGGAGGCAATCAAGATATAAAGATGTCTTTATATGTTTCGGAGGGGGCGGGAAATAAGGCTTACTCCTCCTCGCCGAACCTGTTGGCCAGGAGATCGTCGATAGCCTGGAGGCACGCCCGGGCGTCGTGCCCCCTGGCGGTCACGGTGATGGTCGTGCCCTGAGCCGCG
>DASRWK010000212.1:0-4109 GCA_035776715.1 Microvirga sp. | reverse complement strand
ATTGCCGCCGTGACCAGCGCCGTGTTGCCGGAGCCGCCGAGCCCAAGCACGCACCGAATGTCGTCCCGGGTCCTAAGGTAGCGCGTGAGCGCCTCGGCCATGGCGCTGACGGCTGCACCGCGCTCGTCCTGCGCGAACACGGCCTCGGGCCCGTCAGGATGGTACGATGCAACCTCGCGAGCCTGCACGTCCGCGGCCGATCCTGTCGATCGCGTACCGACATCGACGAGGCAGGCATCAACTCCCACTGCCTCGATGAGAGACTTCGCGAAGAGAAGCTCCGGCTCCTTCGTATCGCAGGTTCCGATGACATAGACCCTCGCCATCCTGTCCTCCCTCTGATCAGAAAATTCAATGATAACCGGCGCTCACTCCAAGGTAACGGCGCTGCGCGTCCTCATCCGCCAGCAGCGTCTCGGCCCTGTAGCTCGCAGCGATACGGCCGTTCAGCATGATCGCGATTTCACTGCACACCGCCGCGGCCACGCCGAGCTTCTGCTCGACGAGCAGAAGCCCCATACCTTCGCCGGCCAACCCCCTGAGGACCTCGCAAAGGTGATCGACGATGACGGGGGCGAGTCCCTCCGAAGGCTCGTCCATGATCACCAGCTTAGGATTGGTCAGGAGAGCGCGGCCGATGGCCAGCATCTGTTGCTCGCCGCCCGAGAGCTGCGCACCGCCGTTGCGACGACGCTCGGCGAGCCGGGGAAAAGTGGCGTAGATCCTCTCGACGGTCCATGCCACGTTCCGGCCCCGTTCGACCAGCCTGAGGTGTTCGTCGACGGTCAGGGACGGAAAGCACCGCCTTCCCTGCGGGACAAGAGCGACGCCGGCGCGGGCGATCTGGTTCGGCGCCATACCGCGCAGGTCGCGTCCTTCAAAGACGATTGCACCCCGGCTGACATCAGTCATGCCCATGATCGCATGACAAAGAGTGGTCTTGCCCATTCCGTTCCGCCCAACGAGTGCGATCGGCTCGCCGCCGAGGGAGAGCGTCACGCCCTGGAGAATGTGCGCCTGGCCGTAATGCACGTTGAGATCCCTCACCTCCAGCATTCAGACGGCTCCCTTGCCCAGGTAGATTTCATAGACGAGCGGGTCGTGCTGGATCCGGTCGGGCGTGTCTTCGACCACTACCTCACCGTCCTTCATGACCGTGACCATGTCGGAGTTCGGCAGGGCCACATCCATGTCGTGCTCGATCAGGATCAACGTAAGATCCCGCGGCAGCGTCCGGATGAGCTGATTGAGTTCCGGCCGCTCGGCCGCGGACAGGCCTGCCGCCGGTTCGTCGAGCATGAGAAGGCGCGGGCGGGATGCGAGCGCCATTCCGACCTCCAGCTGCCGGCGCTGGCCATGCGACAGTTCGTCCACCGTGCGATGGAGCACGTGCGATAGACGAACCTGGTCGGCAAATGCCTTGGCGTCGGCCATGACCTTGTCCTGCGCTCCGGGCGCACGCAGCGAGAACCGGTTCCCGGAGACGCCGCGCGCGGCGACGAAGATGTTCTCTAGAACGGTGAGCCCATTAAACAGAAGCGAGTTCTGATAGGTGCGGCCGATTCCCTTGCGAGCCCGCGCATGAGCCGGGAGCTGCGTTATCTCGTCCCCGAGGAAGGTGATCGTGCCCGAACTTGGCCTGTAATCCCCGCAGATCGCGTTGAACAGGGATGTCTTGCCCGCTCCGTTCGGACCCAGAATGGCACGTCGCTCCCCGTGCGCGACATCGAGCGTGACGTCGCGCACTGCATGGAGCGCACCGAACTTGAGGCTCACCCCCTGCAAGGTTAGGGCAGGCCTCGAAGTGTGATGGCCGCTTTCCAGCATCAGCCCCTCACGCACCCGGTGTTGTCCCGGGATGGGGCGCCTAGCGCCAGGAATGCCTCCCGTTCCATTCCCAGCGTCTGCGAAACATTCGGTGTCCGTCCGAACGAAACGGTGCGGAGTTGCCCCTCCCTTTCCTCGATACGGGTCTTGAAGATGTCGGAGATGGCCTGACGGTTCTCGTCGAGCCGCACATCGGCACCCATGGGGTTCTTGAACTGCAGGTTGGAGAGTGCCTCCTGGAAACGCCCCTGATTGCCGCCGAGATCGCCGCCGACCTCATCCAGCGCCAGCAGGACCGCACGCAGGTTGGTGTAGTAGTTGACGCCGTGAATGGACGGCGACTGGAACCCTTCGTTCCCCCAGCGCTTGCGGTAGCGCTCCACGAACTCGTTCCACATCGGATCGTCATGGATGTCCGCGATCGGGCCCGCCGAGATCATTCCTTCCAGCAGGCGGCGGTGCGGTCCGCGGGCCGACATCATCGTCTGGTCGGCCATGATCGAGCCGCCGATGAGCGGCAGACGGCCACCCGATTGAGCATACTGGGTCATGAACGCGAGACCGTCCGTGCCGCCATGTACGACCACGAGCGCTCCCGCATTGGCGGGAATCCGGGCGATTGCGGACGAGAAATCCGTCGTGCCAAGCGGTGTCCAGATATAGTCCGCACTCCCACCGGCGCGGCAGAACTCAAGCGAAAAACCGAACACCTGCGAATACGGAAATGCGTAGTCGCCGGCGAGCACTGCTACGTGATCGATGCCCATCTCCTTCTTCACATGAGTGCCCAGGCCCGCCATCCACTGAGTACCGTCCGTATTGAACCTGAAGAAGTTTGGCGATGGGTCGCGCAGGGTCGTGTCGGAAGCACCCGACGAACCGTTGACGATCGTCTTGCCTTCGAGCGTCCTGGAGTAATCGCGCAGCGCGATCCCTTCCGCGCCGGAGAGCGGTCCGACGATGATGTCCACGTTGTCCTGCTCGATGAGCTTGCGGGCACGTGCCAGAGCCACGTCGGCCTGAGCATTGGACGACTCGCGGATGAACTCGACCGGCCGGCCACCGGCCGTGTTGTTCACCTCTTCAAGCAGCATCTGCATGCAGCGGAAGCTGTCCTGCCCGCCTGTTGCGAACGGCCCTTCGAGCGTTGTCAATCCACCGAGCCGGATCGGCGTATTGGCGCGAACGTAAGGAGCGTACACACCAGCGGCAGCAGCGGCACCGATTCCTTGAAGGACGGTCCGTCTCGTGATTTTGATTGCCATTCTCATTCCCTCCCGTTTGTCCCGGATTCATCCCAGAGAACCGGCGGAAGCTGGGACGAACCTCCGACCGGGGCGCTTGCTGTCGAGCGTCGGCTCGATGGATCCCGCGACCGGCGCCGAGGCCACGGGCGAAAGGGTACTAGGCATGCGTGTGGTCGAGCGCCTCCTCCGTATTGGCCCGCTGCGGCTTGCGGCGTACGAGTCCGGCGAGGCGCTTCGCAAGACCGAAGGCCCCGTCCGGCGAGATTATGACGATGACGAGGAAGACGAGCCCGATGAGCGTGTTGAAGCGCTCCCGGTCATAGATGGTTGCCGCAAAGGTATCGAAGAGCACGAAGATGAAGGCTCCAATGAATGCCCCGATCGGGTGCCCCAGTCCGCCGATCACGCTCATCACCAGAATATTCACGGTGGCTGCGAGGCCGATCGAACCCGGCGAGATGCCGATATTGTAGAAGCAGATCAGCACGCCGCCGCACCCGGCGATGAACCCCGCGACGCCAAACGCCGCGATCCGGTGGAGCGGCGCGTTGTACCCGAGCGCGCTGACCCGCCGCGCATTGTCGCGAAGCCCCTGCAGCACGAGGCCGAAGGGTGAGCGGACGATGTACAGGACCAGGAAGTAAAGGCCGGCGGCGACTCCGAGGCTCACATAGTAGAAGACATAGGGATTGCGGAACGGAACGCCCGCGACCGTCGGCCCGACAACGTTCCTGATGCCTTCATATCCGTTGAACAGCGTGATGTTGGCCTGCACATAAAGGGCGAAACCGACGGCGAGAGCCAAGGTGATCATCAGGAGGTAGATGCCATTGGTGCGCACCGCGATAACACCGACGATCAACCCGGCAAGCGTCGCGAAGGCCAGAGCCGTCGGGATGGCAATCCAGTAGGAGACCGTATAGCCGAGCGGGATCGACGTGGGAGCCAGGATCGCCACCGTATATCCGGCGACGCCGGCGATCATCATCTGCCCCAGGGAGACGAAGCCGCCGTAGCTCGCAAGGAAGGTCAGGC